>JAYVYS010000335.1:0-7644 GCA_043784005.1 Isosphaeraceae bacterium | reverse complement strand
TCAACGGCGATCCCTCGACGAGGCCGCAGGGACTCGCTTTCGAGGTTCCTTCTCCGAACCAGCCGTTCCACTCCGGCGACTATTTCAACGGCGGCTCCGACCCGCTCCCGCCAGGGACCAACTATCCCGACACCTCCGATTACAAGGCCTGGGCCACCCTCGCTCTGGCACCGAAGTACAAGACCTACGGCCAGTGGGGATTTCGGAGCCAACATCCGGGCGGCGTGAACATGCTTTTCGGCGACGGCTCGGTACGCTTTGTGAAGAGCTCGGTGTCGCAGGCCACATTCATGGCGGTCGGCACGAGGGGAATGGGTGAAGTGATCAGCGCGGACGCCTTTTGAGCGCGCGCCTCGCCCGTTCACGACCACTACCCGCCCGGCCTATCGCCTCTCGATAGGCCGGGTTTAACACAAGACGCCATAGGCCCTCGCCCTCACTACCCAACGAGTGCCGACACCGGGAGATCTTACGTGATAACGCGGAGAAATTGGATGACGTCGTTGATGGTGATGCTCCCCGTGGCCTTCGTCGGCTGCGGGTCAGGAGATGAGCCAACGCCGTATGTGCCCAACGAAGCGGGGAAAGACGCACCGCCGCTTAAAGTCGCGACACCGACAACGAAGTCTAAACGCCCACAGAGCGTCGGATTGCAAACCGCCGATTGATGCTTGCAGAGGTTTGCAAGGCTCTGAAGAAATGACGGTGGGTGGTGTTGGCGGCATTCTGTGTGCGCCCGACGCTACCCACCTTATTCGCTGACTTTGCTCGCCATCTCGTCCGCGTGATAGCTCGATCGCACAAACGGACCGCTAGCGACGTCCTTGAACCCGAGCAGACGCGCCATTCGTCCCAGTTCGTCGAACTCTTCCGGGGGCAAGTAGCGCACCACGGGAAGATGCTTCGGAGACGGCTGAAGATATTGCCCCAAGGTCAAAAGGTCGCATCCCACCGCGCGAAGATCGGCGAGGGTCTGGATGATCTCCTCGGTCGTCTCCCCGAGCCCGAGCATCAGGCCGCTCTTGGTGCGGACTCTGGGACGTGATCGCTTCGCGTAAGACAGTACGCCGAGACTTACCTCGTACTGGCTCTTGCGGCGGACGTGCTGCTGAAGGCGAGCGACCGTTTCCAGGTTGTGGTTGAAAACCTCGGGGTCGGCCGACAACACCGTATCGATGTCGTCCTCAGAGCCTTCAAAATCCGGAGTGAGGACTTCAATCGTCGCCCCTGCGCGTTTCCGAACCGCGAGAACACAGCGTCGGAAATGCTCGGCACCACCGTCTGGTAGGTCGTCCCGCGTCACCGATGTAATCACCACGTGGCGAAGCCCAAGCCTCGCACAGGCTTCCGCCAAGCGGTCGGGCTCGTCGATCGCCACGGCCTCGGGATGACCCCGCTTCACGGCGCAAAAACCGCAAGGCCGCGTGCAGACATCTCCCAGAATCATGAACGTGGCGGTCCGGCGGGTCCAGCACTCGGAACGATTCGGGCACTTGCCGCTCTCGCAGATCGTTTCCAGACCCAGTTCGCCGATCAGATCCTTTGTGAAGTAGGTCCCGCCCGCCGCCGGCAGCGGCCGTTTCAGCCACGAGGGAAGCCGACGGATCGGCTTCTCTGGCGACCCCACCGCAAGGGACACCTCACTCAAGGAAACGACCGGCAAAAGAGGAAGGCCGGACCTCTCATCCCCAGGACTGGGCATAGACATGGTCGAAAGCCTTCCGACGGATCATGGGATGGTGTGTAAAGATATGATGGCGTTCCAGGTTGAAGAAACGTTCGACCTGACGGATGATCGATTCCTTCACCTTGGAAACCGGCGTCGGTCGTTGCCTGCGCGCTTCCATTGAGGTTTGCCGAAGGGTATTGGAACCGATGCCAGGTTCCTCGATCAGCAACTCGAACGGCTCAAGATGGGGACCGACATTGAGCGTCGAGCCGTGGTACGCGACCCAACGGTTGACCGCCACACCGATGGTGGCGACGCGAGCGTTTCCCAAAAAAATTCCGGGCAAGTCAGGCCGGGCCGTCCCTTTCAGGTCGAACTCGTCCAGCACTCCGAGCAATGCGGATTGCAACCCATCCAGGTAGGCCTGAACGTCCAGGCGGAGACTTTCGAGCGAAACCGCGAGGTAGGCCACGACCTGTCCGGGCAGGTGGAGCACGCAGCCCCCCCCGCGATTTACCCAGTAGACTTCCACTCCTAAAGACCGGAGCGCCTGATCATCCACGGCGATATGATTGCGGCTTCCCGCGCGACCCACGCTGATGGTCGGCGAATGCTCGCAAAGGATCAACGCCGCGCCGCCGCTCTCGCCAAGGTCATAAACCAGACGCCGCTGGAGTTTTTGAGCGTCCAAAAAGTCGACAAGCCCAAGCAAGTAGACTTCAAGAGGAGGAGGTTCGGAAGTCGGCGACATCGCGATACCAGCCCCCAAATCTTTCGGTCGACAACTTAAGGAGTTTCTTCGTCAGGAACGTCTCACGACGCCTCATTTTACCTAGGGCATCGGCTGCCGAACAAGGTCGTCCGAGGCGCTGTGGACGATTGGCGACATCCGAGCGGGTCTCGACGTCAAGGGACTTGGATGACCGGGCAATCTTCGAGGAGCAACCGGCCCTGGTGTTCGTCGATGGCGAGACGCTTCAAGAGCCGCTGGCGGACCGTGCGAAGGATGGCGTCGATGGTCTCGGGACGAGTGTCGGGAAGCACGATCGCGCCGCCCGCCCGCTTATCGTGCCCCCCCGCGGTCCCCAATCCATTCACCACTTCTCGCAAAACGTCACCCGAATGACCGCCCAACAACGAAACGCGCACCGATAGTTTAAGAAGGTTTTCGAACAGGCCGACCGCCAAGGACCAGTTCACCTGATCGAATCGCACGAAAAAGTCGGCGATTTCGGCGATGATGTCGGGCTGAGTGACCGGTCCGCACCAGGTCACCACCAGGTCTCGATAGAGGAAGGCGTTGGAAAGCGAATGTTGAAACGTCGCGAAGTGGCTCTGCGGAAGCTTCGGGTTTCGGATCTTCGCGAGTAAGTCCTTGTCGGCTCTAGGATAAAGCCATACAAGCGCCCCGTCGTCAAGGCTGCTCGATTCACGCGGGTAGCCCGATGTCTCCGATTCGATCCCGTAAAGTAGGGCTGTCGCGAGGGAAGGAGAAACCGCGACGTGACGTTCAAGAAGATAGCCGGTGATCATCGTGCTGGTCGCGCCGAGGTTGGGCCGGATATCTCGAAACGAAACGCCGGTCAGATCTCCCCCAGTCTCATGGTGATCGATGACGACCGTGGGAACCGCAGCCTCGCTGGCGCGTCGCCCCGTGTGCGGCTGCGAGTCGATCATGACCACGGCCGTCTCGGGGCCGTCGAGTGCTTCACCGACGGCGACGAGCGGGATCGGGATGAGATCGACCATCGCGCGGTTCTCAGCGCGGGCGATCATGCCGTCGTAGGTCATCACGACGGATTTCCCGGGCTGAGAATGGTCAACAAGGGCCTTGAGTCCAAGCATGCATGCAAGAGCGTCGGGGTCCGGATTGACGTGGGAGACGAGGACCACTCGAGAGAAGGGGGCGAGCGTCGCCAGCAACCGCTCAGAGCGTTGTTGACGCGGGAAAGATGCCTCGGAGCTACTTTCGGCCGTCATCGCAATCGGAATCCTGGGCGACCAAACGCCCACGTCGACCGAGCGCCGCGACCGGGTTGCCAGTCTCCGACATCCCAAGAGTCGGAGCTACCCGTGCGTTGCTCACTCAAATACTCTACGAAAGTCTGGCGGCTTCCCGCCATACCTTCGATAAGACGCGATTTCGGAGCGTCCTGAAGGATCAAGGTCGCGCCTTCGCGCCGGGCGAGGCGGAGGGAGCCCGATTCAGAAACTCGACCTCAGCCGCCGACCGCTCGACCGGGGTCAGTTCGACAATCCCTTGAGTTTTCGGCTTGGGACGTGCCGCGAAAGCAATCAACAATCCGATCCCGAGCACCAGAACGATGACATTTAGGCGCACGGAGCGTTGATGGAGTCGATGGAAAAGAAGCTCTCCCGAAGGCCCGGCGTCGCGAGCCGCGTTGATCGCGGGGGTCAACGAGTTGCCAGCATAGAGCATGATCAACACCCCGATCATGATCGCCAAGGCTTGAACCCCGACCCACGGACCTCGATACTCCGGAAAACTCAAGGCCACCTGGACCACGCACGGCAACGCCACGGCCCCGGAGATCGCTCCCCACATGTAATACAGGGGAAACAATGCACGGACGAACCGGCCACCCGTTTCAACTCCCAGGCTTTTGAAGATGATCGGGGCCACCGCGAAAGAGAAGAACAAGATGCTTCCCACCCAGGATGCCATCGCGATCAAATACACCGAGTCGAACAGAATCATCAATCCAGAAGCGTTCACTCGGATAACTCCGAAGATAGAATGAAGAGGGAATCGAGATCTTCAAACAACCCATCAAGGTACGGCCGATCTCGTCAATCGAGGCGGGGCTTGCCCGGCACCAAGTCCGCCATCAACTCCCCAGACCTGGCCGGTAATCCAGCTCGAATCCGGGCCGAGAAGAAAGGCCATCGCCGCCGCCACGTCATCGGGCTTTCCGATCCGGCCAAGTGGGTGCAGGGCTTCACTGAACGCCCGCGCTGAATCGCTTCTCAATAACGGGGCCGCCAGCGGCGTTTCCGTCAGGGAGGGTGCAACCGCGTTAAAGCGAATACCCTGGCGAGCATACGTGATCGCCGCCGAGCGAACCATCCCCTCGATCGCTCCCTTCGCCGCGGCGATCAATTCATGATTGTTTAACCCTTGCCGAACCGCGACGGTACTCACCAGCACAATTGATCCGCTTCCCTGCTTTCGAAGGACGGCGAGCACAGCGCGACAGGCAAGAAACGCCGTGGTCAGATTGACGTGGATCGTCTCCTCAAATTCTTCGGGACTCGTTAGATGCATCGCTTTCAACTTGATCGACCCAACACAATGCGCAAGTCCGTCGAGACGACTGAATTGCTCGACAGCCACCTCGACGGCCCTGGCCAGATCGTCCGGTTTTCCCGCATCGCCGGAGAACGCCAAGGCATTGGGACCCAATTCCTCGGCGAGCGTCTGGAGTGGCTCCATCCTTCTCCCGAAGAGCAAGACCGAGCCACCCTCCGCGACAATCCGCCGAGCAAGTGCGGAACCGATGCCGCCCGCTCCTCCAGTGATTAAGATGGTTCCAAACGGCGGGTTCATGGGGTGATCCTGTCTAAAGATCGGCCTGGCGGTTTTCTCAAAGGGCTGTTGTAGACTGAGCGCAGGGGGGGTCAACCACGGACGAACGACGTGGGTGGCTTCGAAACGACAAACCCCGGCGTCGGGAGACGTCGGGGTCGTGGCGGAAGAATTCCAGCGATCCTTGCCAAAATTACCGCCCGTTGTTTCGATTCTGGAGCATCTTCTCCAGGACGGAATCGGGAATCTTAACCGACTTTTTGGGCTTCGCAGGCTTCGTCGGATCGGTCGGAGTGGAAGGGAGGGGCGTTGAACCTGGCACCGGCGGCAGGTCGGGTAGCGACTCCCGCGGCATGGGAATCGGTTCAGGATCGCCTTTCGGCCTTCCCGTTTTTTCGAGAGGCAACGGAAGACCCGCATCAGTCCCGGGCTTGAGCTTGGGCCGTGGTCCACCCGCCATATAAGGTGCCGGGAACTCGTCGGACGACGGCGGAGAATTGTCCGTGACCATCCCTTGCCCTGGCAGGTAGCGTGTCGAGGGCAATTTACGAACTGGCGATTGTTTGACCGCCTCTTCAAACGGCACGTACGACTTTGGCATGCCGTCGCCTGTCTGCGAAGGGTCGAGAGGTCCGTTTCGATCCGTGGCGAATGAGGAGCCGGGGCCGTTTGGTTCGAAGGTTCGTCCCATTTTCGTTTGAACAATGCCCTCCTGCGACGGCTTTGTCGTACGGAGGCTGTTCGCCCAGGCCGCGAAGATCTGGAACCTCGGGTCGTTGGACCCTCGGAAAATCGGCTTCCGGTTGGCCCCACTGCCATGGGGAATCAATGAAATCGAGAGCAACTCGCTTTTTGAAGGGTTGGCGGGATCGATCAGCTTGAGCGTGGCATCAAGGTTGGCGCGGATGACGTCCCATGTCATGTCCTTCCGCTTATTCTTGACCTCCACGAGCTGGAAGTCCCCCTCGTATTTCTCGTTATGGCACTTCGCACACGAGACTTGCAGCACGGGGTGAACGAATTGCGTGAAGTGCTGGGCCCGCTTGACCGCGATCGCCGGGGGCAGGTCGAAGATGACGGGAAGGCCGACGGGCCCCAACCGCTTGTTGGCTTCTCGAAGAACGTTGACGTCGATCTCGGCGGGGCGATTATCAATGCTCTGCGGCATCTCTCCGCCGGTTTGCACGAGCCCAGGGTCCACTCTCGGCCTGGCGTTGGCTCGCGCTTCGGAGGCGTTGAGGGAGACGAGCATCATCTTGGCGTCGTTGGAGCCTGGGCTGACGGCAAGGACCGTCTTGAGTTCTGTCCGCGCTTCGTTGGGCAAATTCTGAGCGAGGCACCATTTCGCAAGCTTCATGTGCTCGTCGGGATCGTTGACCGGAATCTGGTCGAGCTTATACTTGTAAACATCGACCAAAGAACCAAAGACGTCTTCGACCTGGCTCTTGTGGAACCGGATCTCGCCCCCGTTCTGGGAGATGACGTAGTTGTCCTCGTCGCGTGTGATCGGCCCTTGAATGAGCCGACCGTTGGTTAACAAGAGCACCGAGGGCGTCGCGGGGGACGCCGGCGCGGCGGACGGGCCGGAGGGCGGAACCGGGTCTCCCGAATAGGCGGAGCGCGTCGCCGCGTACCCGAAAAATCCCAGCGCGGTCAGGCCGACGGTGAGAAGAATGTTTTTAGGTGACATGATGGCGGGAAGCTAGCCCGATCCCCAAAATCCGTCAAGACGAGCCGACGGTTTTCGAAAAACGAGCGACCCTTCGACCTTATTCTTCGATTTCGAATTTTAGCTCTCGAATCGTGTCCTCCTCTTTTCAGAGTGAGAACGACACGGAGTTGCCCGCGAACCTTATCCTCCACACCGGCACTTTTTTCCGTTCTCGGGAATCTGTCACGCATGGAATCCTCAGTCCCAGCCGATCTGATCGACGGTTTTCTCGGCCTATCCGTCGTGGTCGATCTTTGTTCACCTTATGTATGCCTGGGAAATCTCGTGGCATACGACCGCCAATATCTCGATCTCCGTGACGTTGACCTTCACGACTTCCGCGATAGTTCCGCCACGCGCGAGCTCTACGTTCACGATTCGGTCCGCCTGGGGATTCGTCGCAACCGCTCGCGGGTTTTGATCCGCCGCGATGAGGTCGTCGCCATCACCCGCTTCAGCGACATTCTCGAATCATGACGATCCAGAAACCATTGGTGTCGTTTGTGGCACAAGTTGTGCGGTTTATCTTCGGATAATGGACCGAACTTCGCGAATACCGTATCGTAATGATCAGTGGGCGCCCCAGAGGTTGGACAGACCGGATGAAGCGGACTTGGGTCTGGTCGATTCCTCGTTGAAGATTGATCGCGGTTGTTCCCGTTTGGAAAGGTCGACGCACACATGCGGAAGTTAAGTTGGATCTTGACACTCCCCCTG
>JAYVYS010000334.1:0-4642 GCA_043784005.1 Isosphaeraceae bacterium | reverse complement strand
GCGTCGGCGAGGGAACCCGTGTTCGCAACCCCCGCGAATTTCAACGCGCCGTCGGCACTTTGAAAGGGCCTGTACGACTTGAAACCGATCATGGCGTGGTCAACGTCAAATGAATGATGAGTCAATCTTCATGGACGACCACTCCGCCTCGAAACGACACTCCACTCAATCGCCCACACTCTTCGGACCCTAGCCTGCTAATGACCACCGATGAACTTCGCGACGCGTTTCTTGACTTCTTCGCTTCCAAGGGGTGCGTCCGCAAGGCGAGCGACGTCCTAGTCCCCAACGACCCCACAGTGCTGTTCACTCCGGCCGGGATGAATCAGTTCAAGCGTGAGTTCATGGGCCTGGGCGACGCGAGTTTCACCAAGGCCACAACCTGCCAGAAGTGCATCCGAACCGGCGACATCGAAAACGTCGGCAAGACGCCGCGTCACATGACGTTTTTCGAGATGCTCGGAAATTTCAGCTTTGGAGACTACTTCAAGACCGAGGCGATCCACTGGGCTTGGGAGTTTCTCACAAAGACCCTGAAAGTGCCCAAAGACCGGCTCACGTTTACCGTCTATCTTGAAGACGATGAGGCGTTCAACATCTGGCACAACGAGATCGGTGTCCCCACCAATCGGATCACCCGAATGGGTGAGGACGATAATTTCTGGCCCGCGGGCGCTCCGACGCACGGACCCAACGGGGTCTGTGGCCCGTGTTCCGAGATTTTTTATCACGGAGACGGCATCGCGGAGGTCGAAATCTGGAACCTCGTCTTCACCCAGTTCAACCGAACAGGACCGGGCCTGCTCGAACCGCTGCCGAAGAAGAATATCGATACGGGCATGGGCCTGGAGCGAATGGCGGCGGCCATGCAGAACGCTCCTTCCAACTTTGAGATCGATATTTTCCGTCCTATGGTCGCCGCGGCCGCCGATGCGGTCGGTATCGAGTATCAGTCGGAAAGCGCGGACGGCATTCGCATTCGCCGAATTGCCGACCATGCGCGCGCTCTGACGTTCACCATTCACGAAAACGTCAAACCCTCAAACGAGAAGCAGGGATACGTGGTCCGTCGCTTGCTTCGACGCGCCGTGCTCGACGCCTACCAGATGGGCCGTCGCGACCCGTTCTTGTTCAAGGTCGTCCCCGCGATCGTCGAGGCGATGAAGAACCCGTATCCGGAGATTGTCGATAGCGTTTCGCGGGTCCAGACGGTCATTCGCGAGGAAGAAGAGCAGTTTCTCAAAAACCTCGAAAACGGGTTGAAACTGCTCAACGACGTGTTCCGAAAAACGAAGGCGGCGGGCTCGGACGTGGTGGCGGGCACGGACACCTTCATCCTTCACGCCACGTATGGAATTCCGTTCGAGGTGACCGAGAGCCTTGCCGCGGACCAGAATATGCGCGTCGACACCGAAGGGTTCGAGACGTCGATGTCGGAGCACAGCCGCGTCTCTCGGGGATCAACCGAGGCGGCGGCCGTCTTTTCCAGGGGTCCCCTCGACACCCTGAAGGAAGCCTATCACCACGGCTGCGATTTTCTGGGGTATCAGACCACGTCCGCCGACGCGAAAGTCATCGGGATTCTGGAGCAAAACCACTTGGCCGAGAGTGCGACCGCCTCTCTTGAGGGGCCGCCGATCGTCTTGATTCTCGACAGGACTCCGTTTTATGGAGAGTCGGGGGGTCAAGTCGGCGACACGGGGACGATCACCGGCGAGGGGTTTCGCTTCAAGGTCGAAGACACGAAGCGCGACAATGATTTCATGCTTCACATCGGTCGCGTGACCGACGGAACTTTGAAACTGAATGTCGCGGCGAAGGCCATGGTGGACGTGACCCGTCGGGACGCGATTCGGCGGGCGCACTCGGCAACGCACGTCCTTCACCATGCCTTGCACACGCATCTGGGAAAACATGCGCAACAGGCGGGAAGCAAGGTGGAGCCGGATCGTTTACGTTTCGACTTCGCGAATCCCGAAGCCGTCGGCCGAGACCGGCTGCGTCTGATCGAAGAAACCGTCAATCAACGTGTTCTCGAATCCGCACCTGTTTCATGGATGGTGATGCCCATCGCGCAAGCGAGAACGCAAGGAGCGATGGCTCTGTTCGGTGAAAAGTACCCGGAAAACGTCCGAGTCGTACGCATGGGCGACTTTTCTCGAGAACTCTGCGGCGGTATTCACCTGGAGAACACGAGCCAGGTGGGTGTGTTCAAGATCATCGGTGAGGAATCGGTGTCGGCGGGGACGCGTCGGATCACCGCGTTGACGGGTAAGGCCGCGCTTGATTTGATCCGTCAGGAAGAGGAATACCTCGCCTTGGTCTCCTCCACTCTCAAGGTCGCGCCCGCGCAGGCCGCGGAACGTCTGCTGGCGTTGCTCGCGGAGGTGAAGGCGCTCAAAAAGCAGGCCCCTCAGAAGCGCGAAGAGCCGGATGGAAAGACCTCGCCCGATGATCTCCTGGCCACGGCCACGCGGGTCGCGGACGTCATGATCGTCGCTCAGTCGTTGACGGCCGTATCTCCCGACGCCCTTCGGCAGCTCATTGATGTGCTTCGCCGAAAAACTTCGACTAAACTCGCGGTCCTGCTCGCATCCGCGACCGATGGCAAGGTCCATCTCGCGGCGGGCATGACCACCGACTTGATCGAACTTGGGTTGCACGCGGGGAACTGGCTCAAGGAGGTCGCTCCCATCGTCGGCGGGGGGGGTGGCGGTCGGCCCGACCTCGCACAGGCGGGGGGCAAGAACCCCGACAAGATCCCCGAGGCGCTCGAACACGCGATCGCATTTGTGAGATCCAAGATCGTCGGCTAACGCGGTTCGATCGTTTCCCACCATTGCCAATCGTCGCCTCCGCGATTAAGATCATGATCCCATGACAATTGTCACGGGGCAATTTGATCGACTCACGGAGAGCGACGGCGTGCCCATCCTCGTCTCGTGTCATTGCGGACAAACGTTTCAGACCGGTGACGAGTTCGCGGGGCGTCGGACGAAGTGCCCCGATTGCGGTCGACAACTGGTGATTGCCCAGGCGATCACGACGGTCGCCCCTCCGACTCCACAGCCGAGCCGGAAAGAAAACGACGAAACCGAGACGTCGACGCGCGCGATCGCTTCCCTCATCTTTGGTTTGACCTCTTTTCTATGTCTTTTTATGACAGGCATACCGGCCATCATCTTGGGTGGTCTGGCGATCAGCGATATCAAGAAGAGTCAAGGCCGGCTTCGAGGAAAATGGCTGGCGGTCTTCGGGGTTTTGCTCGGGATGTTGGGAAGCACGGCGGTGACGCTTCTGATCGCGACGCCCGCCTTTAGATGGATTCGTGAGGATCATTTCCAATCGCAATGTCATGCGAATCTGGGACGGATCGGGCATGCCATTCATCAATTCCAATGGGATCGGGGCCGATTTCCCGCCGCCGCGATCACCGATCGGCAAGGGAAACCGCTTTTGAGTTGGAGGGTCGCGATTCTGCCGTTCCTCGGCAAAGAGGAAGCCGCGCTTTATGAAGAATTCCGCCTTGATGAACCATGGGATAGCATCCACAACGCGACCTTGATCCAGCGGATGCCCGTGGTTTTCGCTTGCCCCGACGAACCCGAGCGACCGCGCGGCACCACGATTTATCAGGCACTGGTGGGCCGCAATGCGATGTTCACGGGCGCGAGGAAAGGGATCAAGATCGACGAGGTTACCGATGGTACTTCCAGCACGATCATGCTGGCCGAAGCCGCGAAATCGGTCATCTGGACCGCCCCCGACGAACTAACGCGGGGTGGCAACGCGACGAGTTGGGGCTTCGGAAGCCGGCACTCCGGTAGTTTCAACACCCTTTTCGCAGACGGCTCGGTCCGTTTCATCCCGGTCACGATCGCGCCCGTGTCGCTTGTGGACATGACAACGCGTAATGGTGGCGAGGTCGTCACGCCGCCGTTTTGAAGAGTTCTCAAAGCGAGCACGCGAAATCAGGGGTCGTGTGGGTCGGCCGGGCGACTCGTGTCTTCACGACGGCTTGTCGATGTGATGGTGTTAAGATCAACGAGCGTTGCGACTTGTGAAAGAGCGAAGCGTGCCGCCATGACGGCGAAAATGAAAACGGCCTTGACGCCGATTCGTGTCATTGTAAGATATTCGTTTCGCCTTACACCGTAAGGCGATGGAGCATTACGTTTCGTCCGTTAGGTGGCCCACGTTCATGAAGTGCTATCAGGCGAAAGCGGGGGAGCTAACCCCGACTTGGTATGTGATCGACGCAACCGATATGGTCGTGGGACGCCTCGCCGCCCAGATCGCGCCGATCTTGATGGGTAAGCATCGACCGACGTACACTCCTTACCTCGACACCGGTGATTATGTCATCGTGACGAATGTCGAAAAGGTAGTGTTTACCGGCAATAAGTGGCAGCAGAAGGTCTATCAGTGGTACACCGGTCACCCCGGTGGTCAAAAAGAAGAGGTGGCGTGGAAACTTTTGCAGCGCCATCCAGACCGAATTCTCAAGCTCGCGATTCAGCGGATGATGCCGAAAAACAAGATCGGCCGCCACATGATGGCGAAGCTCAAGCTTTACGCGGGTCCGACGCATCCCCACCAGGCTCAGGCCCCCACGCCGATGGAAGCACTTTCGGGTCGTCCC
>JAYVYS010000333.1:0-2494 GCA_043784005.1 Isosphaeraceae bacterium | reverse complement strand
CTCAGAGTCAGGGCGCGAACGAACTCAAAGTCAGGGCGCGAACGAACTCAAAGTCAGGGCGCGAACGAACTCAAAGTCAGGGCGCGAACGAACTCAGAGTCGCGGCGCGAACGAACTCAAAGAGAGGTGAGTTTCAACTTGGTAGAGCGTGAAACCTTTCTCTCTCCTCGGAATCCGGGGTGACGGCGATCACGCTTTGGCTTTGCCGAGTGGGAACTCTTTTTGAAGGCCTGCCAGAATCCGTTTGCGCACCCGATCCGGTATGTGCTTAGAAACGCGGCCCCCTTGATTTATCCGGGCCGCTATGAGGCTGAGATCTGTTCACAAAGCTGACCGCCGAACCTCGAAAAGGAGCACCACGATCATGACTTGTCCATGGTCGGCCGAAAAAGTCCCAACTTCCGCGCGGACTCGGCCCCTACAAATCAAGACAAAACGGCGCATTGACCGCGCAAGAGACGGCGGGGTCAAAGACCCCGCCGTTCGCAAGATCGTGCCTTGATCGAAGACGGGAGGTTATCCCGTCAAGCTTCTCTAATACGAATCGGCGCTGATCACTTCACCGCCGCCGATCGAGTTGAGCCCGACCCAGGTCGCGTTGTTAACCGAGTCTTTCATGAACCTGACAGAGCCGTCACCCATGAGGGTGTTGATTCCGCCCGGATGGTGGCTCCGAGGACCCGCGAAGGCCCTGCGGTCGCCGATACCGCCGATGCACGGCAAGCCGAGAACTGGCTCCGACACGCAGAAGATCACCTGATTCAGTGCGTCGCCCACGTTCGAGATCCCGTAGAAGTCACGGGTCTTGTTCGGGGTAAAGCGAGACATGAAGTGGCTTCCTCCCGCGATACTCTGCCAGACCACACCACGGATGTCGTACTGGGCACCTTGAAGGATCTCGGCCATGAAAATGGTGTTGCTGAGGCCGTCCGTAATGGTCGCGAAGCTGATCCTTCCATCGTGACCAAACGCCGATTTCAGAAAAGGAACCGGGACCCCGGTCGAATTCACGATGTCGGTCTGGTCCCACTGGGTGTTCCCCCAGGCTACGACATAATTGCCCTTTGATGCGATCGGCCCGCTAAGCACGCCACCCGCGTACGCCGGGGTGATCTGAAAACTCTGAGAACGGTCGCTTGGGCACTGAAACACGGAAAGCTTAGTGGCCGTGACGGTACTGTTCGCGAAGAACCCCTGCGGCAGAGGTGCCAGCGGGCCGCCTACGCCGAGGGAGTAGTTGAAGGCGTTAGCCAAGGTCGACTGCTCGAACTGCGGAAGCATCAGGATGAACCAGCTCGTATCCTGGCACTGGAAGAAGTTGTAGCCGCAGCCATTGAGACCATTTTGCCAGATCCGCCCGGGAGGCAAACCGTTGTTCACATCATGGTAGTTGTGCATGGCCAACCCGAGCTGTTTCAGGTTGTTCACACACTGTGCCCGGCGAGCCGCCTCGCGAGCGGCTTGGACCGCGGGAAGCAAGAGGGCGATCAAGACCGCGATGATTGCGATCACGACCAGCAGCTCGATGAGGGTGAAGGCACGCCGCTTTGAAGTCATGATTCGATGCCCTTGGCGGAAAGAAATGAACATAATGATGCGCGGAACCGTTTTGTTAATCAAATCAACATAAATCGGAACGACGCGGACTTTAGACTACCAGATGCGAACTTCCGCCGCAACGCCACCGATCACGGCAAAGTCTTTCTCATGACGGGCGAGTCGGCTAATCTGGCGCGACAACCCGCGGCAACGTGCCTTACTTTCCCTTATATTGAGAACATGCTGATGACATCTCGCTATCGGATTTTTCGTTTTCCGCTCACTCTCGCGATCGTTTCCGTGATGTGCTTCCTGGAGGCTTCCTTTGGAGACGAGCCGGAGAAATCAAAGGCCCCCGCCCGATCCGCGCTTTGCTCGTGACGGGCAGCTGTTGTCACGATTACGAGGGGCAGAAGAAGTTGATTCCCGAAGGGGTGAGCGCGCGAGCGAGGGTGGAATGGATCGTGGTCCATGAGGGGGGAACTTCAAACAACCACAAAGTGAGTATTTACCGGAACCCCAACTGGGCAGATGGTTACGACGTGGTCGTCCATAATGAGTGCTTCGCGGCGGTGTCGGACAAGTCATTTATCGAGCAGGTGATCGCACCCCATCGCGCGGGCGTCGGCGCGGTGTTCATCCACTGCGCGATGCACACGTTCCGTGATCTCAAGACCGACGAATGGCGAGAGTGCCTGGGTGTGACCCCACGTCGCCACGGCCCTCAGCATCCGCTGGAGGTCAAGACGTTCGTCCCGGATCACCCGATCATGAAGGGCTTCCCCGCCGTCTGGAAAACAACGAACGAAGAGCTATATGCGATCGAGAAATTCTGGCCCGAGACCACCTCTCTCGCTCAAGCCTATGCGTTGGATAACAAAAAGGACCATCCTGTGATCTGGGTCCACTTCGGACAGGGGCGGGTCTTCGGTACCACGCTTGCCCATCATACCAA
>JAYVYS010000332.1:0-2121 GCA_043784005.1 Isosphaeraceae bacterium | reverse complement strand
CAGACCGTGCTAGAACTGCTACGCGACTTGAACCGTGAGCGTGGGCTCACTATGATATTGGTCACACATGACCTCCAGATCGCTCACCAGGCTGACCGCGTCGTCCGACTGGCGGAGGGACGGATCGAGGAGTGGGCCCCCGCCCTGGCGTGATTCGGTCTGCTCTCTGTCGAGAGGATTCCGGCTCGCGAAGCCGCGGGGGCCGCTTTGCCCGAACCCTTTGACTTGAAAAAGGGTCTGCGGGAACGGGGTCTAGTCAGCGGGCGGGAGTGCGACTCGGATGAGCCTTAAGGTTTACATCGGCGGCAAGCTCTACGACAAAGCCGACGCCAAGATCAGTGTCTATGACCATGGCCTGCTCTATGGCGACGGCGTTTTCGAGGGAATTCGCTCCTATTCCGGACGTGTCTTCCGGCTCAAGGAGCATGTGGATCGACTCTACGAGTCGGCCCAATCGATCTATCTCAAGATTCCGATCTCTCGCGAAGAGATAAGCCGCGCGATCGTGGATACGATCGAGGTCAACAAGCTCGTCGACGCCTATATTCGCGTCGTGATCACCCGAGGATCCGGTAGCCTGGGGCTCGACCCGCGCAAGACGACCGACCCCCAAGTGATCATCATCGCCGACGCGATCAGTCTGTATCCCCCCGAGCTTTACAAAAGCGGCCTCAAAATCGTGACCGCGGGGACGATGCGCAACCATCCCAGCGCATTGAATCCACGCATCAAATCTTTGAATTATCTCAACAACATCATGGCCAAGGTCGAAGGCATCAACGCGGGATGCCTGGAAGCCTTGATGCTCAACCACAAAGGAGAAGTCGCCGAATGCACCGGCGACAACATCTTCGTGGTCCGAAGGGGAGACCTGCATACGCCTCCCATTGATTCCGGTATTCTTGAAGGGATCACGCGGGACGCAGTGATTCAGCTCGCGAGAGGGGCCGGGATCACCGTTCACGAACGCTCGATGGACCGTCACGATATTTACACCGCCGACGAGTGCTTCCTGACAGGTACGGCGGCCGAGGTGATCCCGGTAGTGGAGTGCGACGGCCGAGAAATCGGCACCGGCAAGCCGGGTCCGGTCACCCTTGACCTCCTTGAGAGGTTTAAAGCCTTGGTTCGTTCCGCCTGAAAATCGCACCAAAAATCACCGCAAGCGGGGCGATATCGTGATCGAGATCCGTTCCATCCTCGCTCTGACCGATTTCAGCGTGCATGCGGAGAGTGCCTTGCGTTATGCCTGCGGGCTCGCTGAACGGTTCGGCGCAACGCTTCACATTCTGCATGTGCTGACCGATGTCATTCCTGTCGGTCCCGACCCGATGATCGCTCCAATCCTTCCCCCGGATTATTACACCGAGAGCGAGAGCCAGTCGCGCGAGGCACTCGCGAAGGTTCTGAAGCCGGAGTGGGGGCAACCCGCCGCAGTCGTGACGGCGGTCCTTTGGGGCAGTCCCATCGAAGTGGTGGTTGACTACGCGCGGAAGACTCATGTGGATCTAATTGTCATCGCCACCCATGGAAGAACCGGGCTCAGTCACGTCTTGCTCGGCTCGGTCGCCGAGAAAATCATTCGCGAGGCACCTTGCCCCGTCCTGACGATCCGAGATCGATCCTGACGTCAAGAGAGAAAACGGTGTCTGAACAGACTCCCCCACGTCGCCGGCTCATCTATCAAGGCAATAAGATCGACCTCGCTCTCCAGTCCGTCCGGATGACCGACGGCACCTATCGCGACCGAGAAGTGGTGGTTCATCGCGGCGCTGTGGCGTTGGTTCCCATGATCGACAACGATCACGTTTGTCTGCTCCGGAACGAACGCTACTCCGTAGGTCAAACCCTTATCGAAGTTCCCGCCGGGACAATTGACGCGGGCGAATCCGCCGATTCCACAGCGCCCCGTGAACTGGCCGAGGAGACGGGCTATCGCGCGGGCAAGATCACCAAGGTCGCCGAGTGGTGGGTCTCGCCGGGAGTCTTCACCGAGAGAATGTACCTCTACATCTGTGAAGATCTGACCGCCGGGCCGACCGAGCATCAGCCCGATGAGCACCTTGAGCCGATGGTCGTCCCCTGGGACGAAGCGATCCGAATGGCTTATGACGGCCGGAT
>JAYVYS010000331.1:0-5974 GCA_043784005.1 Isosphaeraceae bacterium | reverse complement strand
CGACATCGTGATCGATCTGGGACCGATCTACACCTTGGTCTATCAAGAGGCGAACTACGACCGCACGATTAACTACAAAACTCCGCTGACGCTCCCGCTCGCTCCGGAAGATCTCGGCTGGGCCGAAGGGGTGGCGAAAGGTGAGATGCTTTAAGAAATCGCGTTTCAAATTTATGAAAGCATGAACAATTCATGGCAACAATCACGATGACGGCCGACTGGACCGCCGCCGATCTCGTCGATTATTTCGGGCCGATCCGCTTGAAGCGAATTCGTCTCGACCCGACTCCAGGGACGGCCACCGAGGAAGATGTCGTCGAAATTTATGCGAAGGAGAAACGGCTTTACGAACTGGTCGACGGCATCTTGGTGGAGAAGACCGTGGGCGTTCAAGAGTCATTTCTCGCGTCGCTTCTCGGCCGATTGATCGGAAATTTTGTCGAGGAGGCAGGCCTCGGAATCATCCTCGGTGCCGACGGCATGGCGCGGCTCTTTCCCGGCAGAATCCGCATTCCCGACGTCTCGTTCATCACCTGGGAGCGACTCCCCGATCGGAAAGTCCCGTCCGAGGCATTTGTGAACGTGGGACTCGACCTCGCCGTCGAGGTCCTCAGCCCATCGAACACAGCCAAAGAAATGGACCTGAAGCTTCGTGATTACTTCCAGGCCGGTGTCCGGCTCGTCTGGTACGTCGACCCGGATTCACGAACCGTACGTGTTTTCACGTCATTGGATCAGTCGGTCGTGCTGCGGAAGGGAGAATCGCTCGACGGCGGCGAAGTTTTACCCGGCTTCACCTTGGCCCTGGATAGGTTGTTCTCCGACCTTCGCACATGATTTCAAAGGGTATGACTGCGGCTTGATGCTGCGCTCAGGGTCGGGTGGGATAATGAGTGCCAACAGCCGTTCATAATCCAAGTGTGACAATTTACCTACTCGGAGCGATAGCGCCAGCGAACCGACTTGCTCGCCTGATCGTAATTGCTAGCCGGTCGGAGGTCGACACGGACTCCGTCTAAGATGAGCATCAAATTGTCCGGATTGTCGACATCCAAATCGAGATGAGGGGCTTCGAACGGCCGGCTTAAAAGGTTCGTTTCAATGCTCCCGACTTCGCCCGTTCTGGCTTTCAGGCTTGCAATCGTGAATGCCTCGGGACAACCGACGCAGATATTGCCGGTCGCCCGAAGGTCGAGTCGTGAACCCGCCGGGATTGAGATGTCTACGGAGCACTCTGCTGCGGCCCCTTCTCCCTCAATGATTCTGATGGTTCCGCCGACTTGTGTCTGTGCAAAAAAGCCACGAGCACTTTTCACGGCCTGATCCGCGACCTCTTGTGAGTTTTTGCTTATCCTGCTCACACGGAAAGACGCCCTGACCTCGCCGTCCGAGCCGCGGGTCACGCGGATGCGACCGGCGTATACATGGATCACCACTTCAGGTGAAGCACCTACATACCAAAGAGTATCCCAGGTCTTTTCCGCGTGGTAGATCGGTGGATCGAACACTTCGCAGCCTGCGATAACGGTGAGAAGCAGACCCCACAGAACCTGATTGACGACGATCCTTCGCAGCATCGGCATTGGTTCATCTTTCTCGGCCGGTTGTAACGTTTGGCCTCAAAACCACCCTGTGATTTGCTCGTCACCGTAAGTCATGAAACGATGGATCAAAAACCGCCATCTCGCACGATTCAAGAGGATCGGCCGGCACAGCCGTCCCTACCTTTGCTGTCCGCCCTACGGCACTCGGTCGGGCGGATGGCCCGCGATCCGATCATGGAAACAGGTCGGCCGCGGCGACCATCCCGAAGTCGGTGCCGTCGAGCAAGAGAGGGACGTCTTGGTGCTCGGTGAAGGTTGCGTTCAGCGTCAAACCCTGGGCACCGAGGATGTGGACCTCGACCACGCGACGGTTGACGTCGACGATCCAGTACGCCGGAATGCCACGCTTGGCGTAGGCCCGTCGCTTGGGTCCGGAGTCCTTTGGATAGGTCGTGTCGCAGACCTCGACCAGCAACGCCACGTCGAGCCGACCGGGGGTCCGCTTGGCGTACCGCGTGCGAGGGCCTCGCACGACCGCCAGGTCGGGCAGAGGCTTCCAGCGCCTCGACAGGACGACCGGCTTCTCCTCCCGGACCGTCCATTCGCTCCGGGGGAGTAGGTCCTCCAGCTTGTCCCCCAGCGCGGTGACGGCGTTGTCGTGGGCCGGTCCGGAGGTCATCATGACGAGCAATCCGTCCAGGAGTTCGACCTTCCGGTCCCCGAACGTCCCCGAGGCGCACAGAGTGTCATAGGCCGGGACGTCGAATCGGTAGGGGATGATCGTTTTCATAAGGGCCTCCCATTCGACTTCGCGTCACGTCCCGATCAGGCTTTCCAGCAAGCTTTCGGGAGCGGCGGCGTATTCCAGAGGTTCCATGGTGTAGCTGGCGCGCCCCTGACTGAGGCTTCGGACGGCCGTGGAATAGCCGAACATCTTTTCGAGCGGGGCGCGGGCGTCGACGATCATGAGCTTGCCGCGTGTGAACGTCTTGTCGATCAGGGCGCGGCGGCTGGAGAGGTCGCCCGTGATGTTGCCGAGATACTCCTCGGGCGTCACCACCTCCAGCTTCATGATCGGCTCAAGAAGCACGGCCCCAGCCTCATGCACGGCCTTTCGCAAGGCGTCCGACGCCGCGAAGCGGTAGGCCAGGTCGTTGCTATCGACCTCGTGATAGTCGCCATCGACGAGTGTGATCTTGAGGTCGACGAGCGGATAGCCCGTCTTTCCGCCCGATTTCGCTTCCTCGCGAAGCCCCGCCTCGATGGACGGGATGAACTCGGCGGGGATCACTCCTCCTTTAAGCTTGTTCACAAAAACAACCGTCGGCGCGCCTTTGGGCTGAACCTGATGTTCCAGGTCGATCGCGATCTTGGCGAACATCCCCGTGCCGCCGGTCTGCCGGACACAGCTCCCCTGAATTTTCTTGACGCTCCGCTTGATGGTCTCGCGATAGCTGACCCGAGGCCTGCCAACGTGGACTTTCAGCTTGTAGTCGCGGGTCATCCGGTTCTTGAGGATCTCAAGGTGAAGCTCTCCCATGCCGGAGATCAAAGTCTGGCCGGTCTCTTCGTTGACCTTGTAGGTGAAGGTCGGGTCTTCCTTGCCCAGCGAGTTGAGGGTATCGGCGAGCTTCCCCTTGTCGGACGAACTCACGGGCTCGATCGACATGCTGATGACGGTCTCGGGAAACTCGATCCGTTCCAGTAGGATCGGGTGCGAGGCGTCGCAGAGGGTGTCGCCTGTCACAGAATCTTTGAGACCGACCACCCCGACGATATCTCCCGCGACGGCTTCCTCGACCTTCTCTCGCTCGTCGGCCCGGATGTGATAGAGGCGCGAGCAGTTTTCTTTTTTATCGCGACCGGGGTTGTAAACCCTGCTGCCACTCTTCAACGTGCCTGAATAGACCCGGACGAACGACAGGTCGCCGTGGGCGTCGTAGGTGATCTTGAAAACAAGCCCGCAAAACGGTTCGTCGGGGCTTGGTTTGCGAGTGATCTCGGTCCCTTTTTTGGGATGATGGCCGACAACGGGGGGTTTGTCGAGGGGACTGGGCAAGTAGGCCGAGACGGCGTCGAGAAGTGCTTGAACGCCGACGTATTTGAAGCTCGCGCCGCAGAGCACGGGCTGCGCGCGGCCGGTGAGGGTGGCGCGTCGAAGAGCGTCGTGGATGTGAGACTCGGAAAGCTCGCCACCATCGAGATGGTGCATGAATTGTTCACCGAATGTCTCGTCGAAATCGGCGAGAGAGTTGAGCATCTTTTCGCGCCAGAGTTCGGCGTCGGGGCGAAGCTCGTCGGAAAGCTCTTCGACGGTGAAGGTCGAGCCCAGGTCCTCGGTCTTGAAATAGAGCGCTTTCATCGCGACCAGATCGATGAGCCCTTTGAACTCACCCATGGTTCCTTCCGGACCCGCGCCGATGGGGATCTGGACGGGAATGGGGTGGGATTCCAGGCGTTCGCTGATCTCGTCGAAAACGCGGTCAAACTCCGCGCCGATGCGATCCATCTTGTTGATGAAGCAGAGGCGAGGGACGTGGTACTTGGTGGCTTGACGCCAGACCGTCTCACTCTGCGCCTCGACCCCCTCGACGGCCGAGAAAATCACGACGGCACCATCGAGCACCCGCAACGATCGCTCGACCTCGGCGGTGAAATCGACGTGACCCGGCGTATCGATGATATTGACGGTGATCCGCGTCCCCTGGCTGTCTTTCCAGTGGCAGGTGATCGCGGCGGCGACAATCGTGATACCGCGCTCGCGCTCTTCTTCGAGATAATCGGTGGTGGTGGACCCTTTATCCACGTCGCCCATCCGGTGAATCTCGCCTGTGTAATAAAGGATTCGCTCGGTGGTGGTGGTCTTGCCGGCATCGATATGGGCGATGATGCCAATATTTCGGATCGCCCGCAGAGCGGAGAGGGTTTGGTCGGGGTCGCTGGTATCCATGGGAGCGGTCTCTGGCTTCGCGTCAAAGGGGTCGCGGTCGGTCGGTGTGGGTCGAGCCGGATCGTGCGTGGGCTGCGTTGATGATCCTGACAGCTTAACGCGGCCAGCGACGGCGCACAGCGCGAGTCTCGGACCACCCCGCGAGAAATGGGGACGCGAGAAGAAGGGGGAGCGGATCACGGTTCCTGGCACCGTTGTTTACACCTACGCCAGTTTTCCTCCCTTGGACCTCGAAAATCCGCCGTCCTTCCTGTTAATCATCCGAGGAGGAAACCGATGATGTCCACCCTCGAACAATCACCGACGACACAGGCTCACGCTGACCTGGAAGAGGTCTGCCGTTCGGCGGAGGAAAGCAGCCGGTCACCGACCTCGACCTGCTGACGCGGATTCGGGAACGCTCGGCCACCGTTCGAAACGCCGCTTTGGGGAAGTTTGGCGGCCAAGACATCGGCGTTCAGATTATCCGCGAACTGCGTGACTGTGAATGAAGCGGGTCATCGACAACTCCGCGGCATTCAATTGGGTGGTCACGGACACCGACTCCGACAAGGCGATTCGCTTGCGTGACGACTTCCGTAACGGAGTTGTTGAATTAATTGCTCCCGACATCTTCCCTGCGGAGATGGCGAGTTCACTACTTACCGCTTAAAGAAAGGGCCGCATCTCCGACTTCCAGCCGCTTCTTTCCGAAGTGCTGACCGAAGGCGTCATCCTACACGCGACGACTCCGTTCGTCGCTCGAATGGCGCGGATCATCTCCACGGTCACGACGGGGGCGCGGTTCAGCGTTTACGACTGTCTCTACGTGGCATTGGCCGAACGGGAGGGATGTGAGCGAGTGACCGCCGACAATAGGCTGATTCGGAATCCCAGCCGGCGTTTCCGTTCATCAAGGCGTTGGCAGCATTTCCCTGAAATTCAAATTGCACGCGGACAAAGTGGGACATATTACCTATGTCAATCTATAGTGAAAAGCGCTATGTCCCCCTTTGTTTTCTCCTTCCCGATACGGAGAATCCGCCGGTTTTCAAGACGCTTCAAGGGGGGTTGTAAGCTTAGCGTTGTTTTTTGTCCATCTGCTACGGGAAGGCCACTCCCACGGGGGGCATTCATCGCCCCCGTTGCACTGTCCCGGTTCGTAATCCGAGGCCCTTATTCCTCCGGGCCGTCATCGCGGCGTCAAGAGGTATCCGTGGTTCGCGCCTGAGAGCTTCCCTGGGCCGACGATCTGGGCGGCCGGGGCGTTGCTGATCGCGATGGCGTAGGAGAGGGACCAGACGGTCCCGACGTCGGAAATTTTGCTCAGGTTTCGGATCCCCGAGACGGGGTCCCACAGGAACGCGACGTAGGGCGCGCTGCTGTCGGACGAGCGGCCGACGACCTGGCTGGCGTCGTTGATCCCGTAGGCGATCGTGGTGGTGCCGCCGAGCGTGCCGAGGTCTTTGATGCCGTTCTGGGCGTCCCAGACGAAGGCCCG
>JAYVYS010000330.1:0-4558 GCA_043784005.1 Isosphaeraceae bacterium | reverse complement strand
GAAGCCGCGACAACGCGGAATCAGCCCAGACGCCGAAACCACCCGAGTCGTCATGCCTTCATCTTCCCAAACTACCCATCATCGCGCAATCGCCCTGGTTGGTGGCCCAGGATTAACTGGGCCCCTTCCACGCCATATTCCTTTCGCACGGCGGTCGCTGCCGTGTGCCGAAGTTGAAGGGGCGACCATGGCGCTATTCCCATTCGAACGCAGGCACGTACGATCGCTTGGCGGTAGGTGTTCGACGTGTATCGTTCGCCTGCCGGGCGTCGCGGACACTGTTTCCGGACGCGAGCCAACTCGCTTGGGGTCCGTTTTGTCCCTCGCTTCGCCGCTCGCTCCGCGTGGAAGGCTTCAACACATTCTCGTGGAGAGAACAAGTAAATATCTGATGTGGGTTTCAGAAAGCCCTTGATGATCTTCTGGGCGCGAGGGCCAATAAGGATGACTCGATCTCTGCCTCGCCAGCTATTCTTGTGCTGTCGAGGCCTGTAGGTCCACACGGGGTTCATCATATCCAGTTCTGCACCGCGCATGAGAACGACTTCACCCGCCCGACATCCTGAGCGTAACTGCACCTCGACCATGGCCGCAACGGCTGGGGCCAGATGAGGCAATACAGCCTCAACGTCCGCAATTGGCACTGGTTTGACCCCAAGACTCTCACGGGCGCCGCTCCGGCCGGGCATCAAGGGTTCGACTGTCTCCAGGGCTTGGACGACCTCGACGCGAAGGATCTCTACGGAGGTCGCCCATCGGAAGCAACGCCGGATCCGATTGACCCGATCGTTAATTGTTCGTCGACAGAGTCCAGTCTGGATCATCTCGTCGCGGACTGTCCGTAGTGCCAGTGGGCCGAATTCTCTCGCCAACGTTGAACCGTATAATGACTGGACAAACCTGAGTGAATCTTTGAGGTTACCAAGATGACGGGTCGCCCGGCCGTCCTCGGTTCGGTAATTGGTCTCGTAATAGTCGAGAAAGGCGAGAAGCAACTCGTTGACGGTTACATCTGATGGAACGCGACGGGCCTCAACGCCTCGAAGCCGCTTTCGTCGGTCGTCGGTGAGCCACTCAGCGACCAGCCGGTCATACTCGACACGACTCTCCGGCGAATTCCAGAGGCCGAGGTAATGGGATTTCCCGTTCAGAACAACGACGGCTTGCCGAGAGGCCTTGTGCAGGCGGTACGAAGGAATTCGAGATGGCATGCGTGCAACCATTTCCCTTGTAAGTGAGTAGTTTACTCACATTGGAAGGGCTAAAGGCCGCACTGCCGACCACCGGCAGGTAAGCGAAAAAGCTTTCGGCGAGGCAACTTACGTCAAGAGCGGGCGAGGGGATTCGAACCCCTGACGTCCAGCTTGGGAAACTTGACTTCGACCCTGCCGAAAAACCACCAAAGCTGATTGCCGCATGTAGCTTACGGCAAACGACTCGTTTTGCAAGGCGTTGCAAACCCTTGCATAGTATTGCGAGCTTTCGCATTACCTCGGGACTATCGACATTACCCAAACATTACCCGCTTGCAATCAGATCTCGGTAACAGGTGTCCGAGAGTGAAAACCGAATAGCTTTCGAACGGCCCGGCCAGCTTGCCCTTCGTCGAGGGCCACGTTTTTGTCGTCCTCGGCCTCCTCGTCAAGCACGGGGCTTGGGGCGTTACCGCACGGCCGCTTTTGGCACGGCTCGACGTCGGGAAGATGGATTTACCAGGAATCGACCCCGAGCTTCGCCCTGCGTTCCGGACCAAGCATGAACTGGCGGGCGAGTTGCTGCATTGGGCGTCGACAGAACTGTCATCGCGGGGGAAGCCACTCTGGGTCGTGGCCGACGGAGCCTGCGCCAAGGCCCCGTTCCTCAAGCCAGCTATCGCGAGGGGGATCACGGTGGTCAGCCGCCTTCGCAAGGACGCGGCGCTCTGGACTGTGCCCGGCCAGCTCAAAGGAGGGCATCGCGACCGGCCTCGGATCTACGGCGAACAGCACGTCGATCTGGCGAGGCGGACCGGCCAGTGCCGTGGTTGGTCCTCCGACGTGTTCGACCTCTACGGCAAGTCGACGGTGAAGTGCAACAAGACGTTCTTAGCGACATGGCGTCCAGTCGGCGGGGCGATCCGGGTGGGGCTGGTGGACGAGCCGTCGGGGTGGCGGGCATTCTACTGCACCGAGACCCTGGCGAGCGTCGCCGACATTCCGGGGACGGGGATAGTTGCGGAACGCTTCAGCCTGGAGATCACACTTCGAGATTGCAAGGAGATCGTCGGGGCCTGCCAGCAGCAGATGTGGTTCTTGTGGGCGAACATCGGGTCGTTCCACGTCTGCCTGTGGACGTTCACGCTGACCGAGGCGAGGGCGTGGGGCCGCAAGTTGGTGGACCGCTAGCGCCGGGACCGTGGCGATGCCCGGTGTGGAGGTGATCCACTCCGGGAGCCTGGCCTCGACGGCGAATTCCCGGGGCGGGCCGCCGACCGCCGTGGCCGGGAAGCGAGTCTTGCGGCGGGGCGGGCGACGTCAGTGCGATGCACCCGGACCGCGATTCTGGGCGTGGGCGGAGATTACCTCGACCACGTAGAAAGGACGTTGCAGCGATGGAGGCAACCCGGCTAATCGGCACAGCCAGTGACCCGTCATCTGCGAACGTCTCGGCGGCCCGGCGCCGAGGATGAGATTCGCGTGACTTTCTATCAGCCGCCTTTCCTTCGAAGATCAACCCGCCTGATCTGCTCCACACCCCAGTCCCACTGAACTTTGCTCCGCCTCTTAAACTCGGCGGGATCATTGGGGATGTTGTCCTCGAGATGCATTTTCGGCCCGTCTCCGACGCGCAGTGGGGAAAAACCGCTGCTTTTCTCCATTTCCTGGATTCCGTCCAGATCCATATCGATCCAGATCACCTTGTCGTCAAATCGTTTTTTGATCTCCAGTTTTCTCTCGTTGACGGTAAAGCCGAATGTGTTTTCATAAACGTACGATTCTACTTGCTCGGCGGGATTTGACATTCGCAAACCCCTCATTCGAATGGCCATCACCTCGTCGCCCAGCGAAAGCGCCAATTCGATGGGCGAAAGGTTCAGCGATCCAGTGATAAAAAGCTCTTTGGGATGACGGCCCGTGGGGTCTTCAAGCCACACAGGCGCTGTAAGGTACATATCCGCCAATGTGGCCCGGGCCACATCCCAAACCCTGTAACCACTGCGGACCTCTACGTCGGGATGGATCGGGGCCTTCGGGAACATCTTTGCAATCGGCGACTTCTCGTATCTCACGCGTGCGATTTCGTCTGCCGTTTGCTCATCCGTGAAAACCACCTCTTGATAGAGGGGCGGCGAATTCTCGGGTCGAGGCTTATCTTGCAACTCACGCGGGAAGAGGACCTTCGTCGCCACAAAGATGGCGCGCATCTTGTTCGCGGAAAAGGGGATATTCATTCCTGGGGGGCAGAGATCGTAAGGGACGTCAAGGAGGGTGTCATGGTTGTCTCGATAAAGGCTGGGGTAGACCGCTACCGGAATCGCCCTGGCGGAATCTGACTTGGTTTTTAGCAGGGAAGCAAGAAAGGGGAGCTCGCTTGCCTTGTCGACCCCTTTCTTCAATTGCATTCCCGCGATCCGGGAAGTCATTTGCCTGTAAAGCAGTCTGGAACCGGTGTTTCCGTCTTTATCCACGACTCTGGAATAGAAATCCTTGTTGACTTTGACTCTTTGCATGATTCGAAAGTACTCGTCCGAAAAAGCGGCCTCATACCATCCTGCCGGATTGGATTGACCGGGCTGAAGTTCGGTGAGTGAGTTCAAGTACGCGCCCGGGATCTTCGAGAATCCGCAGGTGTAGATGGTCACATCGGGAACCCATCCCCGCTCATGAAGTGTGGCCAGCATCGCGAGGCCCGCTGAGAAGCGAAGCTCGCCTCCCGAAAGGATGAGCACCTTGCGAAAGGGTTTCGATTTGGTCCCTTCAGGAATAGCGACGTGGTCGTTCTGCTGCCAGAAGGCCGCGGCCCCAGGCAGTACACTCAGACCCAGCGCGAGCGCGACAGCCCAGGCCATGAATGGAAGTCGCTTCCGCCCGATCGTTGCCCTTGGCTGTGCCATTTCATTCCCCTCGGTCTGTTGATGCTGATCCGCTCCGCCGGCGAACAATTGCCCGGCCCGCATCACGTGTCTACGAACTCCCGGGAATTACCGCTGCCGGCCGAGTCAGTTGCAGCGCTGGCTCGGCGGATACCTCCGGCGGACGTGACTACCAGACGGTGTTCCGGAAGTCCCTGGTCGGAACGTCCCGGGGCCGCAACGTCCGGCCCGACAGCGTGGGCGCCGGCGGCCAACGGTCAGCGCTGGGCGAAGCGATACCAGGGTCACGGGCACCCGCTCCAAGCCTCTTGATATCGAGAACCGGTCCCAGAATCGAACGGCGACAGGCGGCCAGTGCGCAGCCACACGCGGTGAGGAGCCCCGCGGCCAGGGCGATTGCGTCTCGAAGTTGTTTGCTTGAAGGGATTTACGCTGATTCGCACGCGAATAATCGGTCATTTCGGCCCTGTCAGAAGTCGTAAGTCC
>JAYVYS010000329.1:0-3172 GCA_043784005.1 Isosphaeraceae bacterium | reverse complement strand
GCCCGAAATCGACCACGTGGTCGGCCGATTCGATCACCTCGCGGTCGTGCTCGACCAGAACCAAGGTATTGCCCAGGTCGCGAAGGTGCTTCAAGGCGTTCAAGAGCCGCGTATTGTCGCGCGGATGGAGGCCGATCGTGGGCTCGTCGAGGACGTAAAGCACGCCCGTCAAACCGCTGCCGATCTGGCTGGCCAATCGGATGCGCTGCGATTCGCCGCCCGAGAGCGTGGGGGTTCCTCGCGAGAGCGAGAGATAGTCGAGCCCGACGTCGTTGAGGAACTTCAATCGGTCGCGGATTTCGCGGATCAAGTCACCCGCGATGTGCTTTTCGTCGCCAGTGAGTTTGAGGTCCTTGAAAAACTGATAACCGCGGCCCAGCGGCCAATGGCCGACCTGATCGATCGTGAAGTCTCGGAATTTGCTCGCCGCGGCGTCGTCTCGCAGCCGCGCTCCCATGCACGAAGCGCAGGGGACGTTATCAACCATTCCCTGAAGTTTCCAACGATAAACATAGGAAACTCTTCCCGCTTCTTCGATCGCCGGAAACAGCCCTTTATATTGGAACGAGTACGCGGGTTGACCCTCGCCCGACGCCACGTTGAACCAGGCGTTGCCGGTTCCGTGCAGAATCGCGCGGCGGTGGCGGCCTTCGAGTTCATCGAACGGGGTATCGAGGTCGATACCCATCGTCTTCCCCAACGCGGCGATCATCCGCGCGAACATTGGATTCGTCTTGAAGTCGGGCCAGACGACCACGGCACCATTCCGCAGGGATTTCTTGCCGTCGGGGATGAGGACCGCTGGGTTCGCCCCTTGCTGCGTGCCCAGGCCTTCGCAAACCTGGCACCAACCCAGTGGGCTATTGAACGAGAAATGATGCGGCGAAAGCTCTTCAAAGCTCCGACCGCAGCCGTCGCAAGAACGATGCTGGCTATAGCGATCGACATGCCAGGTCGCCTCGTCGGCGTCGTCACCGACACGGGCGACCAGCACCACGCCTTTACCCAAGTCGAGCGCGGATTCGACGGAATCCGCGATCCGAGAGCGCGTCGCGCGGCGGACAACCGCGCGATCGACGACCACCTCGATCCGGTGCTTGCGTCGATGGCTCAGCTTGGGAGGATCATCGAGACTGACCGATTTGCCGTCGACCCGGACGCGGCTGAATCCCGAGCCTCGCAAATCATCCCAGAGCGCGTCATAGGCGTCGCCGTCGGCACGTTCGACGGGGGCCATCACAAAAGCCTTGGTCCCCTCGGGCAGGTGGAGGATCTTTTCCACAATCTCGTCGGCGGTCTGGGTACCGATTCGCAACCCGCAGGCCGGGCAATGGGGCTGGCCGAGGCGCGCGAAGAGGATGCGCAGGTAGTCGTGGATTTCCGTGACGGTGCCGACCGTTGAACGCGGGCTTTTCGAGGTCGTTTTCTGCTCGATGCTTACCGCGGGCGAGAGTCCCGAAATCCGCTCGACCTTCGGTTTCTGCAACGGGGCGAGAAATTGCCGCGCGTAGGAGCTAAGGCTCTCGACATACCGGCGTTGCCCTTCGGCATAGAGCGTATCGATCGCGAACGAACTTTTACCCGATCCGCTCGGTCCGCTGCAAACGGTCATCTTGTGGCGCGGGATGTCGAGATCCACACCTTTGAGATTGTGCTGCCGCGCCCCTCGGATCTCGATCGCTTCAAGGCCTTCCTCGGACGACTTCCGCTTTTTCGGCTTCGCCTTGCCGTTCTTCGACACGGGTCGGGGGCCATCAAGCACACGTTTCAAGGCCACTCCGGTATGACTGGCGGGGTTGGCGGCGACCTCTTCGGGCGTTCCCTCGGCAACGATCATTCCGCCGCCCGAGCCCCCTTCCGGCCCGAGGTCGATGACCCAGTCGGCCGTCTTCACCACGTCGAGGTTATGCTCGATCACCACGACCGTGTTCCCCGCCGCGCTGAAGCCGTGGAGCACCGCGAGAAGCTTCCGGACGTCTTCGAAATGGAGCCCCGTGGTGGGTTCGTCGAGAATATAAAGGGTCTTGCCTGTCCCTTTCTTGACGAGTTCGCGAGCGAGCTTGATCCGCTGCGCCTCTCCACCGGAAAGCGTCGGCGAGGCCTGGCCGAGCTTCATGTAGTCGAGCCCCACGTCGTGCAGGGTTTGCAACATCGCCGAGATCTTGGGGACGTTCGCGAAGTGCTCAAGCGCCTCTTGAATATCCATATCAAGGACATCACTGATGCTTTTCCCTTTGAACCGAACGTGAACGGTCTCGCGATTGAATCGTTTCCCTTCGCAGACCGGGCATTTCACCCAAACGTCGGCCAGGAAGTCCATTTCGAGCTTGTTTGAGCCGTTTCCCTCGCAGGCTTCGCAACGCCCACCCGGGACATTGAAGCTGAATCGACCGGGTAAATAACCGCGCGCTTTTGACTCGGGCAGCTTCGTGTAGAGGTCGCGGATCAAGTCAAACAGCTTGATATAAGTGGCCGGGTTTGATCGCGGGGTGCGGCCGATCGGCGACTGATCGATATCAATCACCTTATCAAGATGCTCGACACCGTCGATTCGATCGTGGAGGCCGGGTTCGCCCATCGCGCCATTGAGGTCGCGGGCGAGCGACTCGCGGAGGACATCGCTGACGAGCGAGCTTTTGCCCGATCCGGAGACGCCAGTCACGCAGACGAAGAGTCCCAGAGGAATCGAGACATTGACATTCTTGAGGTTGTGCTGCCGGGCGTTCACGACGGTGAGTCGGGCCTCGCCGGGAGCTTTACGTTTTGAGGGGACTTCGATACTTCGTCGGCCCGAGAGATACTGGCCGGTGATGCTCTCCGACGCTTTGGAGAGTGCGTAGATCGTCCCTTCGGCGACGACAGCGCCACCTTTCACGCCGGGGCCGGGGCCGAAATCCACCAGGTGGTCCGACGCGCGCATCGTGTCTTCGTCGTGCTCGACGACGATCACGGTGTTGCCGACATCGCGGAGCCTCTGAAGAGTCGCGATCAAGCGGTCGTTGTCGCGCGGATGGAGGCCGATCGAGGGTTCGTCAAGGATATAAAGCACGCCGACGAGCCCCGCGCCGACCTGGCTGGCGAGCCTGATCCGTTGGGCTTCGCCGCCGGAAAGTGTGGGCGCCGCGCGGTCGAGCGCGAGGTAATGGAGGCCGACGTTGTTGAGGAAGCCGAG
>JAYVYS010000328.1:0-4923 GCA_043784005.1 Isosphaeraceae bacterium | reverse complement strand
GACGTGAGTCGAACGAGTTTGCGCGGTTATTCGTAAAGTTCTGAAGACGGAATCCAAGATGAATATAAGGAATCCTCGCCCCCGCGACAGGATCGGCGTCCGCATGCGTCGAGGGCTGGCGGAGTCGCCACTCTCAACGTCGCTGGTAAGAAAGGACTTCTCCGATGAGAGAACGGCGTCGCTTCCTCCCGATTGACCTCGAGCCTCTTGAGTGTCGCGTGGTGCTAAGCCGCGCTTCGCTCGTGTCCCCCATCAGCGTGGCCCCACTCGACGTCTCAGGGCGAAAAACCAGTCGAACGGCTTTGACAATCGACCAGATCAACCAGACCTTCAACTCATTCACTGATGATTTTCTTCGCGCCCAAGGGGCTTACTTCGCCTCCACCGCTTCGGCTACGGATTCTAAGACGTTGTTCCGGGATTTTATCAAACAGCGGCTAAATCTTCTTTCGCAACAACTGACGCGCACATTTATTCAACTCCCCGGTTCGACGACCAAGTTGGCGAATCCGACGGCCCAGCAAGCGATTGTCGTTCAGGCGTTCCTTCGCGGCCGAATTACGAGCAACTCAGCAAACAGCCTCAATCGCGCACTCGCAGGGACAAACACTGCGAATAGTCCAATCCCCCCCGACCCCACCCAAGTCGCCGGCTCATCGGTGACACTCTACACCTACCAGGCGACCAGCGCTATCGAGACGGCACGAACGGCGACCCTCAATGCCGCTGGATATCTGATCAACGGTACGTTCAAAAACCATCGCTAACCCCATCCCCGACTTAGGCCCCCTCGGCCTGCGCGACACCCGCCCTGCGAGAGCGAAGCGCCCCTTCTGCCGCATCGTAATCCGTGTGCGAACATCTCTTGGCGTCAAGGCCCAATGATGTTAGGGTTCGCGACCGGAGCGTTGACACACGCCCAGTCGATGCCTGTATGCAGGAGCCTATGGATGGCGATGAGCACGCTCTCGGAGGCCGTACCCTCGCACCGGGCCGACTCGTCATGCCCGGAACCGTTGCGTGTTCTGCTCTGGGCGGCCTGGTTCGGGATCGTCTCCGGCATCCTTGAGTTGGCGATCTTTCTCTTGAAATGCCATTTTTTCGACGCCCGTAATTATAACGTCAGTCGCCATTTCCCCTGGATGTATCCAGTTTCCGGCTTGATCGTCGTCGGCGCGGCCGGAATGCTGCTCGCGCTCGCGGTCCTGCTCCGGCCGAATCACGTTTCCAGGTCCGCCATCCTCGGTATCCTGTCGTTTTTCGCCTATCTCGGACTCCTGTTTCGCTTGCCGATCTATACGGCGGCGTGCCTTATCCTGGCGGCTTGCCTGGCTATACGCACGGGCGGGTTCCTCGCGGCAAGGGCCGATGCGTATCACAGGTTGGTCGGCTGGAGCCTGAAGGTACTGGCGGGCCTGCTCATCGCAACGGTTTTCACCTGTTATGGGCGAGAGATCCGGGCGGAGCACCGCGCGCAAGCCCGCCTGCTCGAAAACCACTCCGGCGCGAAGAACGTGATTCTGATCGTGCTCGACACCGTTCGCGCCCAAAGCTTGAGCCTTTACGGCTATCCGCGTGACACGACCCCGAATTTGCGGAAGCTCGGTGCCAAGGGAGTCCGCTTTGATCGGGCTTTCGCGACCGCCCCATGGACAGCGCCATCGCACGCGAGCATGTTCACAGGACGATGGAGCCACGAGATGTCGGTGGGTTGGAACCAGCCGCTCGACAAAACGACTCCGACACTGGCGGAATTTCTGGGCGAGCACGGGTACGGCACGGCGGGATTCGTCGCCAACACCACCTATTGCAGCTATGAGACCGGACTCGACCGCGGCTTCGTCCATTACGAAGATTACGACGTCACCCCGCGCGCCATTCTTCTATGCTCGGCCCTGGTGCAGCGGGCTTTGAATTTCGTTCAGACTCATCCGAATGTCGCGCGATGGCTCGACGGGGCGGTGTCGGACACGACCCACCGAAAAAGTGCCGCGCGGATCAACGCCGACTTCCTCGGGTGGGTGAATCATCACCGCGATCGTCCGTTCTTCGCCTTCCTGAACTACTTCGATGCTCACCACCCGTATCTCTTGCCTGAATTGGCGGACGCCCCCGCTTTTGGACGAAGGCCCGAGACTTACTCGGAAGTTCGGACACTCAAGACCTGGTGGGACCTCGACAAGCGAAAAATCGGCGCGCGCGACGTCGAGCTGGCGATCGATTCCTACGACCGCTGCATTACCTATCTCGACCATCAAATCGGGCGCCTCTTCGAGGAACTCGAGCGCCGCGAACTGCTGCGGGATACACTGGTTGTCATCACGGCCGACCATGGAGAGCATCTCGGCGAACAAGCACTATTCGGACATGGTTGCAGCCTTTATCTGTCCGAGTTGCATGTCCCCCTGCTGATCATCGCGCCGGGGAATGTGCCCGAGAAACGTGTGATCGCGGAACCGGTGAGTCTCCGCGACCTACCCGCGACGATCGTCGATCGCTTGGGGTTGCAAGAACGGTCCCCTTTCCCCGGGCACACTCTCTCGCGTACGTGGTCGAGAGATCCGGGGTTGTCCCTCGCCTCAACCAAGCCCATTCTCTCGGAGTTGAATTCTCCTCCCGAGGCCGACCCGAACCACGGCGAATCTCCCGCGTGTCTTGGACCAATGACGTCCCTCGTAGACGAAAATTATCATTATATTCGCAACGGACAAGGTCGCGAAGAACTCTTCGAGCTTCAAGGCGACTCGGACGAGCTTCACAATCTGGCCGGATCGCCGGAGGTCGCGACCGTGCTCAAACGATTTCGTGGATCGCTTAAACGATAACTTTATCAGGGTCCGCACAGTGGACCGCTCAAACTTTTGACATAGAGGCGAATATTATGTTCACGACAATGTTGGTCTACGCTTACGTTTCCCCGGAAACGGTCCTCCCCGTGACGTCCGTGATTGCCACGCTACTCGGGGTCGTCATGATGTTCGGACGGACCACGGTTCGTTTCATCGCCCAGAAGATCCTTCCCTCAAAGTTTCGAAAGCATCCCGGGAAGGTTTGAAGTTGAGTCAGCCCAGCATATCGAGACGTGCGTATGAAGAAGCTTCGGACGAAGCGGCGTCGTGCGCCACGGCCCGGCCGGCCGAGACCGGACCGCCTTCGCTCTGCCGATCGCTCGCGCGCGCCGGACGCACCGTGAGCTCGGGCACCTTGAGCGCCACGCGCGACCGCGGCGGGACGCTCTGCGTGAGGAACACCGAGCCGCCGACGATGCTGCCTTCTCCCAGCACCGTCGTGCCGCCGAGCACCGTCGTGTTGGCGTAAATGGTCACGTTGTCCTCGACCGTCGGGTGCCGCTTCTCGCCGCGGATCACCCGCCCGTTCGCGTCGCGCGGGTGCGAGATCGCGCCGAGCGTCACCCCCTGGTAGAGCTTCACGCTCGCGCCGATCACCGTCGTCTCGCCGATGACGCAACCGGTGGCGTGGTCGAGGAAGAAGCTCGGGCCGATGGTCGCGCCCGGGTGAATGTCCGCGCCCGTCTGCCCGTGTGCCCACTCGGTCATGATGCGCGGCATCAGCGGAACGCCGAGGACGTGGAGCTCGTGGGCGATGCGGTAGACGCTGATCGCGAGCAAGCCCGGGTAGGCGAGGATGACCTCGTCGTGGTTCATCGCCGCCGGATCGCCGTCGTAGGCGGCCTGGACGTCGAGCACGAGCAGCCGTCGCACCTCGGGGAGCGCGCGCAGAAAGCGGGTGGTGATGCCGCGCGCGCCCTCGCCGAAATCGTCGGGCTTGGTCTCGTCGCAGCCGCCCCCGCCTGCGTGCGATTTCGCGTAGCAGAGGCACATGCCGACCTGACGATGGAGCTTCTCGGCGACCGCCCCGACTAGCACGCCCGTCTGATAGGCGACGTTGGCGTCGTTCAGGTCTTGGCGGCCGTAGAAGCCCGGGTAAACCACCTGCAAGAGCAGGTTGACGATCTCGATGATCTCGCTCTTCGAGGGCAGGAACCGTCGGTTGATGTGGTGGCCGCGCAGGTCGCCGCGGTAGCTGGCGACCAGCGCATCGACCAAACGGGGCAGCTCTTCCGGCGCGATGGGCACGACCCGAAAGGTAGCACCGGCGCGGATCCGGTACACTCCGCGCCCGCATGAGGCCGCTCTACGAGACCGAGGTGCACGCCCAGCTGCGCGAGACGTCCCGCCGCTTCGCGCAGCGCGAGATCGCCCCCAACGCGCACGCCTGGGAAGAGGCGGGCGAGTTTCCGCGCGACCTCTACGTCAAAGCCGCCGAGGCCGGCGTGCTGGCGACGAGCTACCCCGAGGCGTACGGCGGCGGCGGTGGCGATCTCTCGCATGCCCTCGCTTCGGCGGAAGAGCTCATCCTCCACGGAACGTCGGTCGGGACGGTGGTCGGCCTCGGCAGCCACGGCATCGCGCTGCCGCCGATCTTGATCTCGGGCACCGAGGCGCAGAAGCGGCGGTTCGTTCCCCCCGTTCTGGCGGGCGAGAAGATCGCCGCGCTGGCGATCACCGAGCCGAGCGGCGGGAGCGACGTGGCGCGCCTCAAGACGCGCGCGGTGCGCGACGGCGACTTCTACGTGGTCGACGGCGCGAAGACGTTCATCACGTCGGGGACGCGCGCCGATCTCGTGACCGTGGCCGTGCGCACGGGTGGCGAGGGCCACGGCGGCGTCTCGCTCCTCGTCATCGAGCGCGGCACGCCCGGTTTCACGGTCAGCAAGCGCCTCCAGAAGATGGGCTGGTGGGCGTCGGACACCGCCGAGCTCACCTTCGAGGGCTGCAGGGTGCCCGCCGAGAACCTGATCGGCGAAGAGAACATGGGCTTCTACACCATCATGCGCAATTTCGCGACCGAGCGCCTGATGCTCGCGGGCAACTGCGTCGCGATCGCCGAGCTCGCCTACCG
>JAYVYS010000327.1:0-6556 GCA_043784005.1 Isosphaeraceae bacterium | reverse complement strand
GAGCATGGGTGCAACATCCTTGAGGTGCGGGCCGTCCTTGCGAATACTCGCTTTATAACAGTTGACCAAGCGACGTGCCAGAATCTATTGGCGCACCCGACTCTGTGAGTGGAGAACAGCCACGACTTGTCCTTGCGGGTTGTCGGCGATATGTTCAACACAATTCAGGGATCGGCTCCAGGACAGAACCAATCAAGAAGGACAACTTCATGGCAAACATCGACCGGAGGTCGTTCCTCGGCACGGCGGGTTTCATCGCGGCGGGAAGCTCTTTGCGAGATTCTCGGGCGGTCGGTGCCAACGATAAACTCCGCGTCGGTGTGGTAGGCGTGCGGAGCCGAGGATATGACCTCGCGAAGCTCTTCGCCGAAAACAAAGGGGTCGAGGTGGTGGCCCTTTGTGATATCGACGACGCGAACTTCGCGAAGCCCGTCAGCGCCGTCGAGAAGATTTCGGGGCAAGCGCCTTGGATCGAAAAAGACTTTCGCCGACTTCTCGACGACAAATCGATCGACGTCATCGCCAACGCCACGCCCGATCACTGGCACGCGCTCGTCGCCGTGATGGCTTGTCAAGCGGGTAAAGACGTATATACCGAGAAACCCGCGAGCCACAATGTGGTCGAAGGCCGACGGATGATTCAGGCGGCGCGCAAGTACAACCGGGTCGTCCAGGTTGGCATTCAGCGTCGGAGTATGGATCACGTCAAAGAGGCCGTCGCGTACACGAAATCGGGGGCCCTTGGCGATGTCGGAATGGCCCGCGCGTGGATTCATCAGCAACGCAAGCCGATCGGCCATGGGACACCCGGCCCCGTTCCCAAAGGGGTCGATTACGAGATGTGGCAAGGCCCCGCGCTCGATCGCCCGTTCATGGCCAACCGTTTCCATTACAACTGGCATTGGTTCTGGAACTGGGGGACAGGCGAACTCGGCAACAATGGCATCCATGGGCTCGACGTCGCACGTTGGGGACTCGGCGTCGATGCCCCGATCGCCGTGACCTCCGGCGGCGGCAAGTTTGTCTTCGACGACGATCAGGAGGTTCCCGATACCCAGGTCGTGACCTGGGAGTTTCCCAAAGCCGCGATCGTCTGGGAACATCGCATGTGGTCCAAGCACGGCACCGAGGGTCAAGGGTTCGGAATCGCGTTTTATGGCGACAAAGGGACCCTCGTCGTTGACGAAAAGGAATGGTCAGTCGTGGACCCGGACGGCAAGAAACCGGAGAAGCCCGAGGGGGGCAAGGCGACGAACGGAATGTCGGCACACATTCAAAACTTTCTCGACTGTGTCCGATCCCGAGAGAAACCGAACGCCGACATTGAGGTCGGGCACCTCTCGACAAGACTCTGTCACCTCGGCAACATCGCCCACCGCATGGGCCGAAAGCTGACGTTCGACGTCGACCGCGAAGCCTTCAAAGAGGCTCCCGACGCTGATAAGCTGCTCGGGCGCGAGTACGGGTCAAGGTTTGAGATGCCCACGCAAGGATGAGGGAGCCCGCGGCCCCGAACATTAATCGGGAATTGAGTCGTGAAAAACGGTACGTCTGTTCGAAGGCTCATGACTTGATCGCGAATCTTGACTCCCGTTTTTCCTTTGATATTGAGCATGAAACGGCCCTGACCCGTCGAGATTGTGATCTTGACGGATTCCGGCGAATGGCTTAACTCTGCAGACCGAGGACGTTACGCGCCCGGTTCGAGATGGATCTCGGACGAAGCGCGGACGCGCGAAGCACGCGGCCCCGTCTCCGCTCGGACGGTGTATCAAGGAGGACCCCCGCCATGGCCTACGACCTGATCAGGCGCGTCGAGACTCTCGGGCACCCCCGAGTCCTCGTCGTCGGGGATCTGATCCTCGATCGCTATGTGTGGGGATATGCGGAACGGATCAGCCAGGAGGCACCCGTACCGCTCCTCCGTGCCGACCATCGTGAACACCGCCTCGGCGGTGCCGCGAGCGTCGCGACGATGCTGAGCGCGCTCGGCGCCGATGTTCGATTGATCGGCGGAGTCGGCCGCGACGCCGAGGCCGTCATCGTCCGTAAACTCCTTGCCGACCAGGGGATCGACGATCAACTCGTCGTCGCGCTCGATGATCGCCCCACCACGCTGAAGGAACGCTATATCGGTCGCGCTCAAGACCGTCACCCGCAGCAAATGATGCGGGTCGATTACGAGACCCGGGACCCGATTCCCCCCGAGGTCGAGTCTTACCTCTGGCAAAAACTCCCTGAGGCGGTTGCCCAGGCCGATATCGTTCTGATCTCCGACTACGACAAAGGGGTCTGCACGCCGAGTCTCCTGCGCCCCCTTATCACCGCCTGTCGAAGCCTCGATGTCCGCGTAATCGCCGACCCGATCCGCTCGACCGACTACGCGAAATATCAAGGGGTTCATGCGATGACCCCCAATCGGCTCGAAGCCCAGCTGGCCACCGGAATGACGATCTCTTGCCCGCAGGATGCCCTCGACGTCGGCCGTAAGTTATTGCAGACATTGAAAATGGAGTGCTGTATCGTCACCCTCGATCGCGATGGCATGGCGATCGTTCGTAACGACGGCCGCGAAGTACTGGTGCCGACCCGGCCGAGACAGGTCTATGACATCACGGGCGCTGGGGACATGGTTCTCTCGATGATCGGCCTCTGTCTGGCCTGCGGGGCGGACTATGACGAAGCGGTGGCCCTCGGAAACATCGCGGGAGGTCTTGAGGTCGAGAAAATCGGAGTGGCCTTGTTGAGCCGGCAAGAGATCCTCCGCGACCTCCTTGACCACCATCGTCCCGAGGCGGGCAAGATGTACACGATGGATGGGCTTCGAGAGGAAGTCAGACGTCGGCGCGAGGCGGGCCAATCGGTCGTCTTCACCAACGGATGTTTCGACTTGCTGCATCCCGGACACATCAGGCTATTACGGCAGGCATCGGCTTTGGGTGATTTTCTGATCGTCGGTCTCAACTCCGACGCGAGCGTTCGACGCCTCAAAGGATCGAATCGACCGATCAATTGCGAAGACGCCCGCGCTGAGGTGCTGGGTGCCCTCGAATGCGTTGATGCGGTTGTCATCTTCGATGAAGAGACTCCGATCGACCTGATCGCGACGATTCTCCCCGAGGTCCTGGTCAAGGGTGGGGATTATCGACCCGAGGAGGTGGTGGGTCGCGAAGAAGTTGAGGCCGCGGGCGGTAGATTGGTGTTGATTCCCCTGGTCGCGGGCCATTCGACGACGCAGATGGTGCTCCGGGCGTCGGATCGAGAGAAGACATTCTTCGTCCATCCGCCTGAGGAAGGCCCCCCGCCGCCCACTTTGCGGCTCATGGGAGCTCCCAAGGAAACGGCCGCCGCGGAAGATCGAGACGGCCGGTAGACCTGGATCCGGCGGGGTCAAAGACCCTCGCCGATCATGGCCCGCGTTCACGGCGTGGGCTGGGGGCGCGATCAATGAACGCCGATCATCAGATCCCCATCACGCTACGTGTCGTGGGTCTCGAAGCCTCGACCCACTCCACTCAGAAAGATGATCACTCCGACGTCCTGATCGGAATGAAGGGGTCGGCCAGCGAGGTTCCGATCACACGGATCACGATCAGGGTCGCCGTGAACAGGGCGAACAGCGCCATCAAGGGGCTGTAGCCGCCGGTGAACAGTTTCCAGAAGATTTCAGCCGCCGCGATCGTCCCGAGGTAGGTGACGATCACAAAGCCAATCATGGCCGGCCACTGAACACGTCGCGTCCCATCGCTGAAAGTGATGAATAGGTTCCTCATGGGTCTGGTCCTTTCTCCCGCCGAGCGAGCCCGGTGGCGGAAAGACCGTCGGATGAGCGGTTTACCAGGTCTCCAAGACCCGCGTCCGCTCTCCCGTCGGCAGTGTATTCGTGGGTCGTCTCGGAATATTACGTCCGCCGGTCCTCTGTCGGCCCATTCCGCCGTTCAAGCGTCGGCGTCGTTTGAACCGATCAATCTGTTAGCTCGTGCAAGCACGGAACGATCCGTGTCTTCCGCGCGTCGAGAGGAATCGACGCGACGCGACGATCACTTGTCCGAGGCGACGGAGGTCGAGACGCCATGAGACGACCACGCCCGGCAATCGGGACCGAGCTACTGCCGGTCGCCCTGGTCCTCCTGGGCCTTGCCGGGACCCTTGCGCTTGTCATTCACACTTATCATAGGTCACTTGCGCTCCAAACGCTCGCGATGACCGACAAGCCGCTCGCGCTCGCGCTGATTGCCAGTCAAGTGGCTGACCCGGAGCCCGAACCCCAGCCGCCGCCTGTTGTTCTGATGCCGAAAGCAGCTCCGAAGCCGGCCGAAGACCCGACCAAGCCAATCTTGGCCCGGTTGGCCGAGGAAGCGTCAAAGCAACGTGCCAACGCCGCCGATGTCGACCGACAGGCTGAAGCCTTGGAAGCCACTCGAAAGGTCGCCGTCGCGGAATCCCAGCGGTGGCGACGTCGTGAAGCACTCGTTCGCGCGCAAATTGACGGGCTCGCCGAAAAGGCACTCAAGATTGAGGATGAGGCCAATGCCATCGCCATGGAACGCGATGTCCTGGCTCGCGAGCGCGACAATAACCGAGCCGACCTCGCGAAGGCGAAATCCATCGCGGGAGGTTACGCGGTCTTGCCTCATAAAGGGGTACACGGAACCTGGCAACGTCCCGTGATGATCGAGTGCAAGGACGGGCAGGCCATCCTTCAGCCCAAGAACCTCGCGTTCGACATGATGGAGATGTCCGAGATGGGGATGCTCCGAGGAAGCCCGTTCCTTGGAGCGATCGCCCGAGAACTCGTGAAGGTGCAGCAAGCCACGTCTCCGGACGGCGAGCCGGTTGTCCCTTACATTTACTTTATCGTACGACCCGACGGCGTGCGCCCCTACTACGAAGCACGAACCCGGCTCGAACCTCTGGGCATCGCCTTTGGCTATGAGCTTGTCGAGCAAGATTGGCAGATCGAATTCCCCGACTTCGATGAGTTGGCGACCTGGGATGGCTTCACCCCGCTTCGACCCAAGGAGAGCCTCAGCGCTCCCCCCGTCTCAACCGCTTCCAAACCGAGCGCCGGGGCCGACGGAGAATTCGTCTGGCCCGTGGATCGCGCCGAGGCACTTGAAGCCGCCGGTGCGACGGGAAATGGAAATCAGGGGAGCCCCCGCTCCGGCTCAGGGACGGGTGGCGGCAAAAAAGACTTCATGTGGCCAACCCGGTCACCTGGAAATATCGCCGAGAGCGACGACCTCGACGAATCCGACCGGCAAAGGGCTCAAGGCGCAGTAGGGTCTGATGTTGGTCCCGGTAAAACTCATCAGCTCGACGAATCCGACCGGCAAAGGGCTCGAGGCGCGGGTCGTTCCTTGAACGGACCAGGAACTTCGGGTCGAGGATCATCAAGGATCGCCCAAGGAGTGGGATCGGGCGGGGGTATAGATCTCGGCTCGTTGCAACCGCCGATTCCAGGTCGCGAGATCGGCCGACGGCAACCGGGGCGCGGAGGCCTTGGGTCTCCCAATGGGTTTGACCGGAGGTCGACCGAAGTACACGGTCCTTCGGGATCGGGACTTGTCGTTCTCGACCCCGATCGGATGCCGGGTCTTGATCCCGCCGATGCGATTTCCGGGCGGCGCGACCTCAAAGACGATCGTAGAGGCCAAGGTCAGCGCGGGTCGGAAATGGGAACTCCGAGCGGATCAGGCTCGGACCTCGGTAAGCCGCTCGACCTGGAGTTTCCCGCTCCCGGCGACACTCCGGGAGACGCTTCGGGAAAGGGTTCGGCGGCGAAACCGCCAGGACGATCGCCTCCTCATTCCGGGCGCGTCCGGATCGACCCGGCGCTTCTCGCTTATGTCGACGAGGCGCAGGAAGTCCTCGATCGCATGAACGGACGCGGGAAAAATTCCGGCGGTACCGGAGCGAACGCCAACGACGGCACGCCCTCCGAAGCCAGGAATTCCGGCGGATCAGGGACGTCCGAAACGGGGAAACCCGGCGGAACGGGGAAACCCGGCGGAACGGGGAAACCCGGTGGAACGGGAACTTCGGGGAGTGCGCCACCTTCGGGAATGGGCCCACCCTCTTCGAGCGGTGGTGTTTCGGGGATGCTCGGCCTGGGAACTCCCTCCTTCGGAAGTCAGCAAGGCGAAGCGGGCACAAGTGGCGGGAGCCAGTCCTCAGGAGGAACGGCCTCAGCCGATTCGCGTCCGTCCTCGACGACCGAAGTACGACCACGACCCGGATTTCCACCGATGCGATCAAACACGATCGAGGTGCCGTTACCTCTGGTCGTCGCGTGTGCTCGGGACGGAGTGACCATCCATCCGGGCGGATATCGCCTTTCTCCCAACGCCTTGAAAAAACAGGGCGCCCTGTCGAGGGACCTGGAGGCGATCGTCCAAAACCACGCGATCATCGATCCGAGCATTCGTCCCAAGCCCCGAATTGAGTTCTTGATCGAGCCAGGAGGGACCGAGACTTACGCGGAAGCGCGAAAGCAGACAGTGCTTTCCGGCTTTGCTTGGCCCGTGTCGGTCCAGGTTTCGGAAACGTCCGCCCC
>JAYVYS010000326.1:0-13025 GCA_043784005.1 Isosphaeraceae bacterium | reverse complement strand
ATACGCCAGCGTCAAGCTAAGCGAGAACTACACGCAGGTCAAAAAGGACACCGATATCAATGCCGACGACATCGCGAATCACAACCTGATCCTGTTCGGCGACCCAGGCTCGAATCGGATGATCGAACGGGTTTTGAGGGAGCTTCCGACGCTTTCATGGACGCGGGGCGAGGTCGTGCTCGGGGGAGAGACGTACACCGCCGCGGATCATGTCCCGGTGCTGATCGCGCCCAATCCTCTGAACCCGCGTCGTTACGTTGTGATCAATAGCGGACATACGTTTGGGGCCGAGGCGTTCGCGGGGACCAACGCGCTTTTATATCCTCGGCTGGGCGACTATGCCATCATTCGGACAGATGGCCGGAGCGGAACGGTTCGAGCCTCGGGTTTCTTCGACGAGGGCTGGTCGCTCAAACCGCGATGACCGACCGCCGAAACATCGATCTCGAGGCGTTCGAGACGATTTCCTGGATTCGCACGCCCGGATCGTCCGATGTTCTTCGATGCCCGGGATTCTGGCCTGTCGGATCTCTTTGAGAGAACCGGCTGACGTTGAGGATTGTACCATCCATCAAGGTGTTTCGCACCTTGGTGTTCGATCTGAAATTGCATCGAGTGAGGGCTTCCATGCGCACGAGGATCGGTTTCTTCGCGCTAATGATTTTGACAACGTGGTGTGGTGGCAAGGCGAGGAGCGCCGGTTGGCCAATGGGGGCGGGGGCGGGTCACTCAGGATTCCTGAGTGGAAAACACTGTGGAGGGGTCCCGCCGCAGATGTCAGGTATGGATGACAACCTCTGGTGCCCCAAATATTCGTATTTCTCTTTCCCCCCCACGGACGCACCCAGGCAAACGCTTACGGAATACCGTGATTCGTGGAAGACGCGGGTTCCGGGGATGAATCCGGATGTCTTCGCGATCCCGCCCCTTCCGTACGGTCAAGGCCGAATGAAAATGAAAGCCGAGCCGGTGGTGTCAACGACTCCCGTGGTAACGGCCCCCGCCAACGCTTCGGCCCCGACCCCTCCGCCGGCCATGATGCCCTGAAAACGTCGTCCCAAAAACGCACAAAGTGCGTGAGAGGTTTCCCTCCATCCCTGGGAGGAAGCGGTTCACGCACTTTGTCTTGCGGAAGTGACATTCCGGGCTGTTCCCCAGCGAACAAGCTAGGAATAAGTTCCGGCTCAGTTGACGTCCCTTGGGAGTGCGGCGTCGTGCCGACGCTTTCAACAGCCGAACAACGTGCTAGCAAGCCGCCCCACTCCAAAAAATACCTCCAGGGTTGTAAACGCACTGCACTCTTTGTGAAATGATGGATGGGAGCACGAAGTCTTGCCCGCACGCCCGCTCGCAGAGAGAGCCTTTGGGTATCCGGGAGCCCATCGAAGCCTGGGAATATTGCCGAATATCTCGGCGTTATTACCTTCTTTGACAGACGCGACGGCCGGGCGTTTTGATTGCCGATACATCCTTTGACACCCGTCGAATCGGCTGATAGACTTTTCTGAATCCCCCAGATTACCTGTTCGGTATTTCGCGGCCGTACTCGACTCTCCACGACACGACATCAGGATCCGCCCCCATGCGTCGAAGCATCACTCCCCGGCGTGGTTCGTTGCGTCTTCTCCGTCGCACCTCCCGGCCGATTCTGGAGGCGATGGAAGACCGGCTCTTGCTCTCTAACGTGACGGTCACGAATGTGGCTGACGACGGGAGTGCCGGTTCGCTGCGATGGGCGCTCGGCCAGGTCTCCGCACAAAACAACGGCGTGACGTTCGCGATCCCGGGAGCCGGAATCCACACGATCAATCTGATCGCGACGCTGCCCACGATCTCGATCCCGATCACCATCGACGGCACGTCGCAACCGGGCTATTTGGGCTCTCCCCTGATCGAGATCAGCGGCGTCAACGCGGGAGCGAAGGCGGACGGCCTCGACATCTCGGCGGGCGGAACGACCATCAAGGGACTGGCGATCGATCAGTTCGGGGCCGACGGGATCAAGCTCTCGGCCAACGGCGGCAACACGATCACGAATAACTATATCGGCATCAATGCCGCGGGAACGACCGGCAAGGGAAACGGGGCCGACGGTGTTTTTGTCGGCTTCAACTGCAATGGCAACGCGATTCTCAACAACGTGATCTCCGGCAATACGGGCAACGGCATCAATCTCGACGGCTCGAACTTCCCCAATAATCCGGGAACGTCCGGCAATATCGTTCAAGGCAACTTCGTGGGGACCAACGCCGTCGGCACTGCGCTCGTCTCGAACCTCGGCGATGGCATCTCGGTGAACTTCGCCGCCAACACCACTATCGGTGGAAACACCGCGGCGACTCGGAACATCCTCTCAGGCAACAAAAATGGCATGGAGCTGTATCAAGGCTCCGATAACTCGGTGATCTCCGGCAATTTTATCGGTACGGATGCCACTGGCACGCAAAAGCTCGGGAACATCCGAACCGGAGTGCTGACGGGCGACGGGATCATCTTTAGAGGGATCTCCAACTCGATCGTCGGCGGCACGGCCCCGGGCGCGGGCAACCTGATCTCGGGAAACGGGTACGACGGCATCGACTGCTTCGTCATCGGGTCGAACAACCTGACGATTCAAGGAAACCTCGTCGGCACCGACGTCACCGGAACGAAGCCTCTTGGAAACGGCAACGACGGGATCTTCATGTGGGGACCGTCGCAGGTGACCATCGGCGGAATTCAGCCCGGTGCGAGGAATATCTCCTCGTCCAACGGCGCGGATGGCATCAACACCTTCGCCGGCGCGACGGATTACACGATCCAGGGGAATTACGTCGGTGTCGATATCACGGCAACGAAGAAGCTTGGCAACAAGGGTGATGGCATCTTCATATGGTCGCCAACGAATACGTTGATCGGTGGCGCGACCCCCGCGGCCACCAACATCATCTCCAATAACGGCGGCAAGGGGATCGGCACGTTCGCCTCGCAAGGGGCCTTCACGATCCAGGGCAACTTAATCGGCACCGATATCACCGGCACCGTCGCCATGGGCAACGGCGCGGCGGGAATTGATTCGACGCTCACCGGCACCACCATCGGCGGACTCAATCCCGGCGAAGGAAACGTCATCGCCAACAACGGATTCACAGACGCCTTCTTGTTCTCCGGCGTCAACGTCACGACCGGCCCGACTCCGATCCTCGGAAACACGATCTTCGGCAACAAGAACCTCGGGATCAACCTTAACGGGACCTCGGGGAACAAGGGCGCGGTCACCCCTGTTCTCACGTCGGCTACCCTCTCGAACGCCTCCACCCAGGTTGTGGGATCGCTGACGGGAACCGCGAATACCCTCTATCGGGTCCAGTTCTTCGCGAACGGCGGCCTCGATTCCGCAGGCAAGGCCGAGGGCCAGATTTACCTGGGAGACACCACGGGCACGACGAACGGCTCGGGAATTTTGTCCTGGAACATCGCCCTCGCATACCCCGTCCCCACGGGTTCGATCATCACGTCGACGGCCACCGATCCCGCGGGGAACACCTCGCAGTTCTCGAACCCCGTCACGGGCACGGGAACGGGGGGAGCGATCTCCGATCTGGCCGTCACCGTCGCCGCCCCTTCCACGGTACGGGCCGGGCAAAACCTGATCTACACCTTTACCGTGACCAATACCGGCGTCACGAGTAACACGAACGTCACCTTTACCGACCCTCTCCCTTTCGGGACGACCTTCGTCTCCGCGACATCGACCCTTGGCACGGCTCCCACCTCGGCCAACGGGATCGTGCAAGCCGACCTCGGCGCGATGGCGGCGAACTCCACCGCCACCGTCACGATCACGCTCAAGGCCGGGGTGAACACCGTCCCCACGCTCACGAATATCGGATATGTGACCAGCAATCCTCCCGACCTCAACCGGATCAATAACGCATCGACGGCGATCACCACGGTCACCGCCGCCGCCGATCTCTCGGTCTCTCAGACCACCTCTCCCGCCCCCACGGTCAACGTCGGCCAGACCTTGACCTACACCGTCATCGTCACTGACAACGGCCCTTCGCCCGACACCGGCGTCGTCTTGACCGACACCCTTCCCGCCGGAGTGACACTCGTCTCGGCGACTCCTTCGCAGGGCCCTTTGCCCACGATTGTCGGCAACGTCATCACACAGACCTTCGGCAACATCGCCATCAGCGGCACCGCCACGCTCACCATCGTGGTGAATGTCAACCCGGCCGCCGCGCCGTCGATCACCAACCTGGCAAGTGTCACGGCCGTCACGCCCGACCCGGACTTGTCCAATAATACGAGTTCGCTGAAGACCACGGTGATCCCCGTTTCCGACGTTTCGGTCTCGATCAACGCTCCCTCCGGCCCGATCCCCGCCGGGTCCAACCTGACGTATGTCGTGACCGTGACCAACGCCGGTCCATCGGACGCGACCGGGGTGTTGATGGTGGATACGCTGCCAGCCGGTGTCGTTTTCGTGTCGGCAAGCGCCGATTCGGGACCCGCGCCGACGTTCGCCGGCAATAAGGTGACCGATGCCATCGGCACACTTGCACTGGGCGCGACGGTCAACATCACGATCCTCGTGCGCCCGACCGCGGCCGCCCCGCCGGGTGTCACCGACATCGCCACGGTCTCCACAAAAGCGTTCGACCCGTCGAGCTTGAATAACACAGCCTCCAGCACAACCGCTGTCACTCCGCTTGTCGACCTGGGGGTCACTCTCACCGCGGCACCCAGCTCGATCACGGTCGGCGGCAACATCACCTTCACTCTGACCGCCACGAACGCCGGGCCGTCTCAAGCAACCAACACGATTCTCACCGACACGCTGCCTCCCGGCTTCAACCTCGTTTCGACAACGCCCAATGCTAATGTCGCCCAGGTCGGCCGGCTCATCACCTATACCATCGGGAATTTCGCGTCGGGCGCTTCCACCACGTTGACGATCGTGGCGAGCGGCACCGCGAGCGCTGTAGGGAGCAGCCTCGATACCGCGAATGTCGCCTCCATCGAGCAGGACGCGAACTCCTCTAATAACACTCAAGCCGTCACAGTTGTCGTGAATCCGCCGACGGCCGACGCATCCATCGTCGCCATGACCGCCACTCCGGCGCGAGTCACCGTCGGCTCCACCGTCACCTTCACGGTGACCGCGAGCAACGCCGGCCCCGACCTCTCAACCGGGACCTTGATCGCCGACACCCTTCCCGCGGGCCTGACTCTCGTTTCGGCGACAACCTCCGTCGGCAACGCGACGGTCGTCGGCAATCTGATCTACGGCAATCTCGGCACGCTCGCCCCGAACAGTCAGGCCACGTTGACGATCGTCGCCACGGCGGGACCAGGCGCGATCGGCACCATCACCAACTCCGCGATCGTCTCCGCCAATGAGGTCGATCCCAACCTCGTTAATAACACGGGTACGGCGTCCACCAACGTCGTCTTCGCATCGGCCGACCTCGCGGTGACGTCGATGTCTGTTTCGCCGGGTGCCGTCCTCATCGGTCAAAATATCACTTATACGCTGAACGTGACCAACAAGGGCGTCGATCCCGCGTCGGCCGTCAAGATCGTCGATACCCTTCCCGCGGGCCTGACGTTCGTCTCCGCGACCTCCAGCGCGGGGAGTGTGACTTCCTCGGGCGGACAGGTCATCGCCACGCTCGGCGCGCTCGCCGTCAACGGCACCGGCAGCCTGACAATCGTCGCCAAGACCAACGCCGTCGGCGCGATCAACAATTCCGCGACCGTTTCCGCGACCGAGCAAGACCCCGACGCGACCAACAACACCAAGAGCGTCGCGTTGCAAGTCAATCCCGCCGCCGACCTCAAGGTCAAACTCACCGCCGACCCCGATCCCGTGCTCATCGCCGGAACACTGACTTACACGGTCATCGTCACCAATGCGGGGCCTTCTCCGGCGACCGGCGTCTCGATTTCCGACACCCTTCCCTCAGGCGTAACGTATGTCGGGGCGTCGAGCAGTCAGGGCTCGACACCCACTCAGGCGGGAGGGATCGTCACCGCCTCGCTCGGCTCGATCGCGGCCAATTCTACCGCGACGCTAACGATCGTGATCTCGCCGACGGCGTCGAACGTGGGGACGATCACTGACACGGCGACCGCCCTGGCCAACGAACAAAACCCTTTCCCGGCCGACGCGACAGGCACGCTCGCCTCGAACGTCCTTCCCGTCGCCGACCTCGTCGCGGGGATCACCAGCTCGGTGAGCCAGGTCACGACAGGCGAAACGTTTACCTATACGTTAACCGTCACGAACACCGGCCCCTCTCCCGCGACGCACATCCTCTTGAACGACACGCTCCCCTCAAGCGTGGCGTTTGTGATGGCGTCTTCGCCGCAGGCACCTGTGATTTACCAAGACGGGGCGGTGACCGCCCTTTTTGGAAATCTCGCCGTCGGTAGCACCGCCACGGTCGTCGTCACGGTCAGCGCGGTGACGGCAGGAAGTGCCTATAACGTCGTGACAGTGCAAGGCAACGAGGCCAACGGAGCCCCTCTCGGCGCCTCCGCCTTGGTCCTCACCGATATCGTCACGCCCCCCGGCACGATCGGTTTCGGGAACGCCATCACCACGGTAAACGACAACGCGGGCACAGCCTTGATCACGATCAATCGCGTCAACGGATACCAAGGGGTCGTGTCCGTCATCCTCTCGACGCGACCAGGTGGCTCGGCCGTCGCGGGCCTCGACTATTTTCCCGCCAACTACGGCGTGGTCTTCGGCCAGGGAGAGACCTCCCAAACCATCGCCATCCCCCTGCCTTACAACCCCAACAAGCGGGCGGACCGGACCCTCAACCTCGCGATCAGCAACCCCACCGGAGGCGCGATCCTTGGCGCTCTGACCACCGGCACGCTGGTGATCCACGCCACCAACCCCGACCTCATCGGGCCGAAGCTCGCGGAGATTCGCACCGCGGGCCCCGCCACCGGCCTCAGCTCAATCGCCCTGAGATTCGACTCGGCGCTCGACCCCGCGACCGCGACCAATCCTGCCAATTATACGATCATTGGACCGGGGAATTCATCTGTACCGGTGGCCTTGGCACAGTACGATCCAAGCACCAACTTCGTGTTCCTCACCCCGCGAACCACGCTGCTCGGCGGTAAGATTTACACCGTCGACGTCAACGGCTCTCGTCCCGGCGCCATCACCGACCCCGCCGGCAACCCCTTGAATAGCGTCTACAACGTCGCCCCGGGGACTGACAACTTCGCCACCGTCTCACGAGGCACAAAGCTGACGTATGCTGACGGGACGGGGGCAATCGTTTCGATCCAGATTCGAGGCGGAGGCGTCATCGACTTGAACGGATTCTCCGGCCAGGCACCGACGTTGCAGGTTCTCAACCCTGTCGCCAGACGCACTGTGATCACCGGAAGCGTGACGCCGAAGGGGACTCCGACAAGGCTCCATACGATCCTTGGCCTCGGCCGATTCGGGACCTTCGAAACCCTCCTTTTCAATCCTCCCTTCCGAAGCGACATCCCCGCCTTCCCCACACCGCAATCGATCGACCCGCCCGCCACCGACGTGATCCTTCCCACTCCCAAATCTTTGAAAATCGCGGGATTGAAAGCGGCCTCGGTTCGCTCGCGACGTTGATTTACGACGGGCTTTTCCCGTAGGGTGCGTCCTTGAAGACGCACCCTACGATTTCCGCGCGTACTACGATTCAACGATCGGCAAGGAAGGGCCAGATCGTTTTATCACCTGCGCCGCGGATTTGAGCGCCGTTTTCAACAATCATCGCGTCCATGGGGAGAATCATCCTCTGAATCAAGACGATTTTTAGAGGATGGGGCTGCCCTTCAATTCGCGCGAGGATCGGCGGGCATTTCGCGAATTCGCAGCAGGTCGGTCAGGCGACGTCCATGATATTCTTTGGTCACGAATTTCCAGAGGTCGTCGTCGCGCTCCCAAAAGACAAGGTCGGATCGTGCCGGAATCGTGAGCCATGAGCCCTCGGCGATCTCGCCCTCAAGCTGGCCAGGCGACCACCCCGAGTAGTTTGCCAGGGTCAGCGACGGTTCCACCTGCAAGCGGAGCAACTCGCGTACCTTTGAGGCGTCCACAGTGCTGTAGACGCCGGGGAGAATCTCCTGGTCGGAGAATTCTTCCATCGTATGCAAAACAATCAGCGGACCCGGCACAGGACCGCCGAGGCTGATCAGCTTCTCCCAGGGATTCGGTTCTTCGAAGACTTGCTCGGCGATCGACGCGACGGTGGAGTCGGTAAGTCGGTTGATCACCACGCCCGCGGCCCCTTCGCCGGAGTGGTCGAGCATGAGGATCACACTTCGGTTGAAAATCGGGGCGATAAGCTCCGGAGTCGCCAGGAGCAGGTGGCCTTTGAAAGATCGCATCGCCGTTCGAGCCCTGACCAGTCACAACTTGAAAGAAAGAGACACCGGATGCGGCTCTCTCACGGGCGGTCGAGGAAATCTCGACCGCGAACACCTGTATTGTACCCGAGCCAAACAATGGGCGACGGGAATTATCGCGAGGGCTTACGAGGGTGGCACGCCAGGTCGGCCTTGTGGAATTTTGGCGTTCTTTTGGATACTGAGAGTCCCCACGCGACCAAAGAATGAGGACCCGCACCGCAGATGGCCACGGACGACCCCTTGAACCCGCCCCTACCGGCACCGGCACACGACCCCTACGCCGTTTTGCGGATCGACGATTACCGCCTGTTTCTTCAGGCAGGGATGTACGCGACGATCGGCGGTCAGATGCAGGGAGTGGCGGTGGGCTGGGAGATTTACGAGCGAACGCGCTCGCCCACGGCGCTCGGGCTGGTGGGTCTGGCGCAGGTCTTGCCCGTGATCTTGCTGGCGATTCCCGCGGGGCACGCCGCGGACCGCTACAATCGCAAGCTCCAACTCATGGTCGCTCAGATCTTTCTCGGCGCTTCCGCGCTGGGCCTGGCGTGGCTCTCGATCGCGGAAGGCCCGATTAGCCTGGTCTATTTCTGCCTGGTGCTCTCCGGAGTCGGCCAGGCGGTGAACATGCCGGCGCGTTGGGCCGTGATGCCGCAAGTTGTCCCCCGAGCGATGATCGCCAATGCCGTGACCTGGAGCAGTAGTAGCTGGCAAGTCGCCTCGGTCGTCGGTCCCGCGCTGGGAGGCCTTTCGATCGCCCTGACAACAGGCGCGACGAGCGCTTATCTCTTCAACGCCGCGTGCTCGATGGCGGTCATCGCGCTCATTTCGCCGATTGTCTTGCGGCCGTTCGCCAGAGATTTCGAGCCCCTCTCGTTTCGGTCGGTACTCGCGGGGATTCGGTTCGTGTTGCGGACAGAGTTGATCCTTGCGACGATCACTCTGGACCTTTTCGCCGTGTTGCTCGGCGGGGCGGTGGCGCTCTTGCCGATTTTCGCGAAAGAGATTCTCAAAGTTGGGCCCACGGGTCTGGGCTGGCTTCGCGCGGCCCCTTCGATCGGGGCGTTTCTGATGGCCATCGTTCTCGCCCATCGACCTCCTTTGAAGCGCGCGGGGCCTGCCTTATTATGGTCGGTCGCGGGATTCGGCGCGGCGACAATCGTCTTCGGCCTGTCTCAAAGCCCCGCGATTTCGTTCGTGATGCTCTTATTCACCGGCGCGCTCGATAACATCAGCGTCGTGGTGCGAGGAACACTCGTGCAAGTGTTAACCCCCGACGAGATGCGAGGGCGAGTCTCCGCCGTGAACGCGATCTTCATCGGCTCCTCAAACGAGCTTGGAGAATTTGAGTCGGGCGTGACCGCGAGGATTTTTGGAGCCGTGCGCGCTGTGGTCCTGGGAGGAGTCGGCTCGATCCTGGTGGTGACGGCTGTCGCCTGGAAATGGCCTTCGGTGCGGCGATTAGGTTCGTTGCATCACGTGCGAGTATCATCATCGTAGGGTCCGCTGCGAGACTGTGGATTCTTCAAAAGACTGATCGCCGATCCTCGCCGATCTTGGTGGCCGAGCACGACGGGGTCTGGAGACCCTCGCCGATCGTGGTGTCTGGTCCAAAATAGCCGGGCCTACGTATAAAGGCTGGAATTTATGTCCGAATATCGTCTTTACGAGGGGGACAACCTTGACATCCTGCGCCTCCACGTCGAAAAGCAATCCATCGACCTCGTCTACCTTGACCCGCCGTTCAATTCCAACGCCAATTACCTTGCCGCCGACACCAAAGCCTTTTCCGACGCCTGGCGATGGACCGCGTTGGTGGCCGAAAGCTACCAAGCGTTCGTCTCGTCGAGCGATGTTCCCAACGCCGCTCGGCGCGCCCTGTCGGCATTTCACGACCTTCTCAGCCCCGGCGATATGCTCGCATATCTCGTGATGATGACCCCTCGAATCATCGAGATTCATCGCGTTCTCAAAGCCACCGGGAGCTTGTATCTGCATTGCGACCCTTCCGCGAGCCACACTTTGAGGTTATTGCTCGACGCGATCTTCGGACCGGAGCATTTTCAAAGCGAGATCATCTGGAAGCGAACTCATGCCCATGGCTCCGCGAAGCGATATGGCCCGGTTCATGACGTGATTCTCTTCTATTCCAAAAGCGAGGCGTACCTTTGGCGCTATCCGCAAGCAAATCACTCGGAAGAATATCTCCGCGAGCATTTCAAGCAGGTTGATGCCAAGACAGGACGAACATTTCAGGCGATCACGTTGACCGGGTCGGGCATCCGTCGCGGTGAAAGCGGAAACCCGTGGAAAGGGGTCGATCCGACCAATGTTCAGCGACACTGGGCGATCCCCGGAAAAGTGGTCCAGAGGCTTGGGATCGAAGGTGCGACCGTCCAAGACAAGCTCGACGCTCTCGACACCCTTGGGCGGATCTACTGGCCGAATAAGGAGGGGGGAACACCTCGTCTTAAATGGTTCGCCGACGAACTGGACGGCGTGAGCCTTGCGGACATCTGGAGTGACATCCCTCCCCTTTCGGCAAACGCCGCCGAGCGCCTCGGCTACCCGACGCAGAAACCGTTGGCACTTCTCGAACGCATTATTGGGGCCAGCAGTAACGAGGGTGATACGGTTTTAGACCCGTTTTGCGGTTGCGGGACGACCCTCGCGGCGGCTCAAAAAATGGGGCGGCGATGGATCGGGATCGACGTCTCTCCACTGGCGATTTCGATGACCCGAGGCCGGTTGCCGACCGAGAGTTGCCGCATCCCTTTCGAGCGATGATCGGCGCGGGTCTTCGACCCCGTCGCGCTCGGAATCGCTGCGCCCCCACCCCGATCTTGCGGAAGCTGGGGCAATGGTGCAAAATAGGTAAATCATGACGATCGTTCTTGATCGCAGACATGGACGACGACGTTTTGTCGCTTATTCTCAATCGTACCGGCATCGCCGATGATCTTCCCGCCGGATTCTCTCGCTGATCGCAATTCTCCCCCACCGCAATCTTCAAAGCACCGAGGATTAACACCCGTGGCCATTCAGAAAAGCGTGAGAGCCAAACGGCTTGCATGGCTGCCGACATTGCTGGGCGTTCTTGCCCTCGCAAGCGTGAACGGGGCGACTCGCGGGCAGGCCCCCTCGCCCGCGCGCGATCAGCAGATTGCCGAGATTCGCAAACAGATGGAAGAGCTTTCCAAAAAGCTCGACGCCCTGAGTAAAGCCGAAACCAAAGCGGAAGCCCCGAAGCCCGACAACACGCTGACCCCAGGCGCCGAGTGGCTCAAACCGTTGACCTGGCGGGGGATCGGTCCGGCCAACATGAGCGGGCGAATCGTGGCGCTCTCGGTGTTCGAAGGCGACCCGTCCACCTACTGGGTGGCGACCGGCGGCGGCGGACTCCTCAAGACAATTAATAATGGGATCACGTTCGAACATCAGTTTGATAAGGAAGCGCAGGGCAAGCCGACGCAGGTGCGCCTCGTCGCGACGACCGAGGGCGACAAGCTCGTCTTCGATGCCATGCAATGACACCCCCACGCTCGTTCGCTTCGCCGCGCCTCTGTCTTCCCTCCGTTCGCCCTGACCCTTCGACAGGCTCAGGACAGGGTACGCACAGCGTATCGAAGGGTGCCCCCGACTCTGCGGCTTTCTGCCACATTTTCGTCACCATCTGCCGTTCGCCCTGAGCCCGTCGAAGGGTCTTCCGGGCAACCCAACATCTTTCCGTTTCCAATAAAAAGGACTTTCAACCCATGGCAAAAATCATCGTCGTCACCTCCGGCAAAGGCGGGGTGGGCAAAACCACCACCAGCGCCAGCTTTGCCACCGGCCTGGCGCTGCGCGGCCACAAGACCGCCGTCATCGACTTCGACGTCGGCCTGCGCAACCTCGACCTCATCATGGGCTGCGAACGCCGCGTGGTGTATGACCTCATCAACGTCATTCAGGGTGAAGCCACGCTGAACCAGGCGCTCATCAAAGACAAGCAATGCCCCAACCTGTTCGTGCTGGCCGCCTCGCAAACGCGCGACAAAGACGCCCTGACGAAAGAAGGCGTCGAGAAAGTCTTGACAGACCTCGCCGGCATGGAGTTCGACTACATCGTCTGCGACTCCCCCGCCGGCATCGAAACCGGCGCGCTGATGGCGATGCACTTCGCCGACGAGGCGCTGATCGTCACCAACCCCGAAGTGTCCAGCGTGCGCGACTCCGACCGCATTCTCGGCATGCTCGCCAGCAAAACCAAACGCGCCATCGACGGCAGCGACCCGATCAAGGAACACCTGCTGATCACGCGCTACAACCCCAGCCGGGTGGACCAGGGCCAGATGCTGTCACTGGAAGACATCAAGGACATCCTGCGCATCAAGCTGATCGGCGTGATTCCCGAGTCCGAGTCGGTGCTGCAGGCATCGAACCAGGGCGTGCCGGCAGTCCACATGGAAGGCAGCGACGTGTCGGAAGCCTACAAAGACGTGATCGACCGCTTTCTGGGCGACACTGAAAAACCGCTGCGCTTCATCGACGCCGAAAAACCAGGGTTTTTCAAACGCCTGTTCGGGGGGAAATAAGGCATGTCGTTTTTCTCATTCCTGCTCGGCGAAAAGAAAAAGACC
>JAYVYS010000325.1:0-5529 GCA_043784005.1 Isosphaeraceae bacterium | reverse complement strand
TCGGCGTCTCGGGACACTCCAAAGATTCCCGAGGGGGCCATTCATGGCACCGGTCGAGCCGTCGAACCTCCCCGTGAAGCCCCTTGAACCGGCCGTCACGATCCTGGATTTCGCGCGATGGAAGCAGCAATCGCGAAAGATCAGCGTGTTGACAGCGTACGACTTCACCACCGCCCGCCTGCTTGACTACGCGGGTGTCGACTGCTTGCTCGTGGGTGACTCGCTTGGGACCGTGGTGCAGGGCTGGGAGACGACCTTGCGGGTCACGCTCGACCAGATGATTTATCATACCGAGATGGTCGCGCGAGCGACAACGCACGCGCTCGTGGTGGGTGACTTGCCGTTCGGCACCTATGAGTCAGGTCGCGACCAGGCCCTTAAATCGGCGAGTCGGTTCCTCAAGGAAACGAACTGCCAGGCCGTGAAACTGGAAGGGGGCAGGCGTTCAGCCGAGATCATCCGCGCCCTTGTTGAAGCCGGTATCCCCGTGATGGCACACGTCGGGCTCACGCCGCAATCGGTCCGTAAACTCGGCGGATTCAAAGTTCAGCGCGACGGGCCATCCCTCGAAGCCGACGCCCGCGCGGTGGCGGATGCGGGTGCCTTTTCGGTCGTTCTGGAATGCGTTCCCGGAGAGCTTGCCGCAGTTGTCTCCGCCTCGCTCCCCATCCCGACAATCGGCATCGGTGCCGGGGCGGGCTGCGATGGCCAGGTGCTCGTCACGCCCGACCTTCTCGGTCTGTTCGAGGGTTTCCGACCCAAATTCGTGCGACGTTACGCGGAACTCGGCGACACCATCCGCGAGGCGGTTCGGCATTATGTCGACGATGTGACAACGGGACGATTTCCGAACGAGCAAGAAACGTTTCAGCGTTGATGAAACACGGCTACGAATCCACGATCGGCTTCGTTGCGTAGGCGGGCATCGGGCATGTAATTTCGGCGGCGACCGGGGACCGTCGAAGGCTCACGAAGAAGGTCGAACCATATTGAGGCTGGCTCTCCACCCAGATTTTGCCGCCGTGGGCCTGTGCGATCTTCAGACAGATCGCAAGTCCCGCGCCTGTGCCTTCATACTCCTCACGCGTATGGAGCCGTCGGAAAAGCTGAAAAATCTTCTCGTGGAACTGAGGCTCTATTCCGATCCCATTATCGCGGACGAACAACGTCAGCCACTCTTCCACCTCGTCGGTCGACCCTGAGAATCCCTCGTTCAAAGGAGTCGCCGCGGAAACCGTTTGCTCGGCGGGGCCTGCGGAAACCACTCCGATCTGTACCAAAGGGTCGGATTTTTCGTTATATTTAATGGCGTTGCCGACCAGGTTGGTGAGCAACTGGCCAAGCCGGGACCGGTCTCCCCAGACTTTGGGAAGCGGCCCGACGATATCGACCGTCGCCCCTTTGCTTCGGATCAACTCGCCAAGGTCGGCGCGCACGACCGCCGTCAGTTCTTCGAGGTTGACCGACGCGAATTCCGCAGTCACTTTCCCTACGCGAGAGAGATTCAGCAGATCACGAATCAATGAGCGCATTCGCCGAGAAGCGTCCACGATGTGTTGGACGAATTCCTTCCCCTCGGTGTCCATCTTCGCGCCATAGTCTCGTAGCAGAAAGTCGGAAAAGGCGTTGAGCGTTCGGAGCGGCTCTTGGAGGTCGTGCGAGACGACATAGGTAAACTCGTCCATTTCACGATTTCGTCGCGAGAGTTCATCGATCGTGGTGGCGAGCTGCGCGTTCTTTTCCTGAAGTTCGGCTTCGAGCCGGTGACGCGCTGTCACATCCTGAGCCACGCTCCGGGAATGGAGAATCTGCCCATCGGGACCACGAACGGCGGTGCCGTGGACCCAGACGTCGATCGTCTCGCCGTTCGCTTTGACCCAACGACTGGCGACCTCGATCGACCCTTTCTCAAGAAATTCCGAGAATTTCGCAGCGAAAAGAGCGCGTCGAGAAGCGGGCAACAGCGAATCATAACGTTGACCGATCAGGTCGCCCGCGCGGTAGCCGAGGGTTCGAAAGAGCGTGTCGTTGCAGTCGAGAATTCGGCCGGCGTTGTCGAGGCTAAAGTACATCGCCGGGGCATTTTGATAGAGATCCCGATAGCGTTCCTTCAAATCCTCAAGCTCGCGGTTGATGAGCCGAAGCTGCTCATTAACCTGCGTGAGTTCTCGCGTGCGAAGTCGGGTTTCGCGACCCGCCTTGACCTTGGCGGTGACGTCCGTTACGTGACAACGCAAATGGCTGACGTTCATATCCTGCCCGTAACGCGCGCCGACGTTCATCTCGATCGCGCGTGCCTTGCCGAACGACGTGCGAATTCGCAGGACCAGTCCGTGGACTTCTCCTTTCGCGAGCGCTGTTCGAAGCTCTTCACGAACCCGGTCGAGGTCGTCTGGGTGGACAATCTCGAGGAATGATTTCTCGCGGAGCTGGGTCAAGTTCCAGCCCAGAAATTTCTGCTCGGCGATGCTCGATTCGCGCCATCGAAAAAGCCGGGGTTCGAGGCGGTTGACCATCTCGGTGGTCGAAAACTCCCCGGAAGTCTGGGCGTCGAAAGGAACGTGAAAAGCCCCCGAGCCACTCTCAAATACACCATTACGAGCGAGAGCTACCTGCGGGCCAGTCGTGCCGCTATCTCCAGGAAGTGTGAAAACCATGGAACCCGAGCCCGCCGCCGAGGCTCTCCGAAGCGCCTTCCCCATCGCGCGGAGTGAATCCGCAAGCGTCTCAAGCTGTAAGGGGCCGCTAAGGCTAACGTAATCGTTTGGATCCTGGACTAAGGCGTCGACGCGCTCACTGAGAATGCGAACGGGACGAACCCATCGGGATCGCTCGCTCCACCAGGAAAACGCAAGCGACACCCCCAGCCCGACCGCTCCCGCGAGAAGCAGGAGAGAGCCATTCGAAGCGGTTTGACTCAGCCACACTCCGAGCGCCGTCATCGCTGACCAGAGGAACACGGTCATGAGTGGCCGGGCATCGAGACCGGATACGGCTCGTGGTTCTTTGAACGTTTTGTCATCCGTCATGGAGAAAAGCTCGTCCATCGCGGTGCGACGGGTAGGCGCGGGCCTCAGGGTTTGATGGCTCCGGACCCGGCCCGTTCCGACGATTCCGTCCTCGCGGGTTGCTCGCGGGACGCGACCGGGAGCCAGACAGTGAAGCAGGCCCCCCCCTCGCTGAGGTTACTAACCGTCAACCGCCCGTTCATTTCTTTGAGGATCTCGGAGGCGAGGTAGAGGCCATAGCCCGAGCCGGCATCTTTCGTGGTGAAAAAAGGCTCAAAAATCCTTTCGAGAAACGCCTCGGGAATTCCCGGCCCATCGTCGGACACCGCGATGGTGACCCACTCCTCTCCTTCATCGTAGGCGATTCCAGTCAGAACCGTGATTCTTGAGCCGACACGCGACTGACAAATCGCCTCGTGAGCATTCCCCAGGAGCGACAGGATGACCTGGATCAGCCGGCCGCCATCGATTTTGATAGTGGGCAGTCCCTGCTCGCACGAGGATTCGACGGCGACCTTCATCCCGCGTGGGTCGGTTCCCTTGCTGAATAGATCAGTCGCCTCAATGACAATCGGGCAAGGATCGACCACATTGAGAATACTGGGACCGCTTCGCACGGTTGCCATCAAGTGTTCGAGGCGAACTTGCAGCAGCTTCGCGCTCCGAAGGATCGGCTCGATCCACTGGAGAGAAGCGTCGTTCGGAGCCGTCTGAAGCCGCATTAACTCAGCACTTCCTCGAATCACGGCGAGCGGGCCGCGGATCTCGTGAACGATCCCGGCGAGCAGTCGCCCCACCTGCACGAGGTGCTCGTTGAGCACCGCGACTGTCGCGAGTTGTCGGAATTGGATCAGCCGACGCACCCGTGCCAGGACGATTTGAGGGTCCGAGTCCTTGGCGACGTAGTCATCAGCCCCCGCTTCAAGTCCCGCCAGGACATCGGCATCGTTGTCGCGGACCGTGAGCATCAAAACGGGAACCCCCGCCGTCTCCACATCCGACTTAAGCGCGCGACAGACCGAGTGTCCGTCGGTGTCGGGAAGATTCACGTCTAGGACAATCGCATGCGGACGAAGTTCTTTGACCCGCGCGATCGCCTCAAGTCCTCGACACGCTTCGTGGACGGTGAACCCAGCGCGCGTCAGGATCGTGCGAAACAAGGCTCGATCCGCCGAGCTATCGTCCACGATCAGGACCGCACCGACCATGCCGCACCCCTTCCGTAACCGCGATGAGACTTTTGCATCATCATACGGCGAACGAGGACCGGGTGGAACCCGCTGACCGCGCGTTTCGTGTCGTAAAATGGGCAGCATGGCATACGCCAGCCCCTCTTGTGTGACCTGACGCGGTTCGTCAGGATGAAGGCGATTAATCGACGACGCAGTTCTAACATCGTCGAACTTTCCTTTCACGAGCCGACATGGAATGATCGAAGCAAACCAAACGAGCCAACTCCCAAAAATTCTGATCCGAACGAGGAAGGGGCGGGTTCTGGGCTTGGCCTCATGGGTTTACGCCCTGGTTGTCCTGGTCGCACTCGCGATGATCCGATGGGTTGGCGGAGGTTGGTGGGGAGTTTGTGTGCTTTTGTTTATGCCCCGTTGGCTCCTTCTCGCTCCGATCGTGTTCCTTGCTCTCCTGTGCCTGTTTCGACGTGCCTTTGGCCCCTGGATTGTCCAGGCCGCCACCGCGATCGTCGTTCTCGGCCCGTTGATGGGTTTAAACCTGCCGATCGCCCGATATGCGCGGTCGATCCCTCGGGGCGATCGCATTCGTTTGGTGACGTACAACCTGGGCATGTCCCCGCTCCCCGCGCATTTGCTCGTCGCGTGGCTCGATGCCCGACAAATCGACGTGGTTTGCTTTCAGGAAGGGGGACGCGAGGAGGACGCCATTCGAAAAGCACTCCGCGAGGCGGGATGGCGTGCGAGTAAAAGTCGAGCCGTGGTTTCCCGACTACCCATCATAGGCGAGATGCTCCCCCTTCCCGATGCTTGGGAGGGTGAGGAACGCTTTGGAGCCACCCTGGAACGGGTACGACTGAGAGGTCGAAGCGGCGTCGAGTTCGTGGTCGCCTCGGTTCATCTTCCGACGATCCGTCCGGGTCTGCAACGCTTGATCCAGCAGCGAAATCCGGCAGGCCTGAAACGTCAAATCGCATGGTGGCGGACACAGCTTGGCAGAGTGCTCTCGGCGATCGCGGAAGTGAATGATGTCCCCCTGGTCCTCGCGGGTGACTTTAACATGCCGGCCGACGATGCCGCCGTCGCAGCCCTTCAACAAAACTTTCGGTTCGCTTTCGATGAGGCAGGATGGGGTTACGGGTACACGCGACCAACCGAATACCCATGGGTCCGAATCGACCACATTCTCACCGCCCCGGACTGCGGCATTATTTCCTGTCACGTGGGACCGGATTTCGGATCAGACCATCTGCCGATCTGGGCGGAGATCGCGCTCCCGAAGTGATGCTCGCGGAAGGTCATTGCTTCTACCGGGAGGGCGCGAAGCTTGTTCC
>JAYVYS010000324.1:0-2161 GCA_043784005.1 Isosphaeraceae bacterium | reverse complement strand
GGAACTTCCCGACATCCGATGGCAAAGCGCATTTTGCCTGCGTGCCCTTGCCGGACAGTGAGATTCCGGACGGACTCTTCGCGGTGTCGACGCGCCGCGGTAAGCAGTTCAACACGATGGTCCACGAGAACAAGGACGCGCTCACCGGCGCCCGGCGCGAGGCCGTCTTTATGAACGAGAACGATGCGGCGGCGCTCGGATTGCTCGATGGCGATGCCATCCGCGTCTTCAATCAGCTCGGCGAACTCAATGGACGAGTCTTTATCGCACCGATCAAACGGCGGAACCTGCAAGTCCATTGGCCCGAAGGCAACGTCTTGCTCGACCACGGCCGCCGCTCGAAGATCGCGGACATTCCTGATTACAACGCCTTCGTCCGGGTTGAGGCGATTGCGCCCGTCAACGCGGCGGCGGACTGATGATCGATCGAGCGCGACCCGGCAGCCAGACACGGGCGCGGATCACCGTCGTCGAGGGCGGCAACGCCTCGGTTCGCAATGACAAACTGGCAACTGAAGAACCGCTCGAGATTCGCCTTGTCCTCGCGGGCATCCGACAAACCGTGACCGTCACGATGCGGACCCCCGGCGCGGATTTCGAGTTAGTGGCCGGTTTGCTGCATGCGGAAGGCGTCGTTCGTGACCGTGGTGAGATCGACCGGCTCGAATACTGCGTCGATGACGAACTCGACCCGACCCAACGCTTCAACATCGTCACCGCTCACCTCCGGCCGCGCGCCGACCGCGATCTCTCGACGCTGGCGCGGGCGATGTCTGCCAGTAGCGCTTGCGGCATCTGCGGCAAGGCCACGCTCGATCAGATCGAACCGCACATCTGCCCGATGCCGGTCGACGGCTTCACGGTTGATGCCGTGACGATCCTCGCGCTGCCCGATCGGCTCCGCGATCGGCAAAACGTCTTCTCACAGACCGGCGGACTCCACGCGGCGGCGCTTTTTGACCGAAATGGAGCGTTGCTCGCGGTTCGAGAAGATGTCGGCCGTCACAACGCCGTCGACAAGCTGATCGGCTGGGCGTTCCTGGACGGGCGGACTCCATTGTCCGATTCGATCGTGCTCGTCAGCGGGCGAATCGGGTTTGAGATCGCGCAGAAGTGCGCCACCGCGGGCGTGCCGGTATTGGCGGCGATTTCCGCGCCCAGCAGCCTCGCCGTCGACTTAGCAAGTCGTTTTGGGATGACGCTCGTCGGATTCCTGCGGGGAGAACGCTTCAACATCTACGCCCATCCCCGCCGAATTTTGGTCGCCCCCACTCACCCCTCAACCTGAGCCGACCGAAGGTCCGGTCGAAGGATCTCTCTCGATGGCGAAACCTTCGTCCGGACGACGCAAGAGTGCCTCACGTCGCGAACCCCCAGCCCCAATCCTTGCTCCCGATTCTGGGAGCGGGGAGCACCACCGTTCGCCGCGGCAAAGGGATCCTGCCGCGACGCGTACTGGCGTGGAAGGTTCGGTGGACGCCCCGGACTACGTCCGTTGGATAACGCGGGTTGCGAATGATGTGTCGGTCGACCATCGTCGCCTGGGATTGAAATCCCGGTCTGCGCTCCGGAAGTCCCGTGGGGACTGTGCGCGGCATTCGGCGCAAGAGCTGCAACCCGCGTTAGCCGTTGACCTGCGACTGCGCATGCCATGGAAAGCCCCCGTTCCCAGAACTGGGAGAGGGGGCTCGGTCGTGAGGCTGCTTTGCGATTCCCACGCGGCGTTACGCCAGGATCGTGACCGCGGTGCCGATCGGAGTCCAGCTATACATGAATTTGGCGACGTCCATCGGCTGGTTGACGCAGCCGTGGCTCATCGGGTGACCAAAATTGTTGTGCCAGTAGGCGCCGTGGAGCGCGTCGCCGAGGTCGTCGAAGTACATCACCCAGGGCACATCCGGCACCAGATAGGCCTCGTCATCGATAACGCCCGACATCGTCTGAGAGTCGTATTTGGTGAGGATCGAAAAGGAACCGACAGGCGTGGTCGAAGCCGCCGAATGCGCGACGCCCGTGCTGACCAACGTCGAAAGCACGAGATGGCCGTCCTCATAAGCCCACATCGTCTCCGCGGTCAGGGAGATGACGATCTCTTTCGATCCGCCTTGCTGCGGGCCGGGTCCGAAACCAAGGTCGAGACCTCCGACGCTGACCGCCGAGG
>JAYVYS010000323.1:0-2217 GCA_043784005.1 Isosphaeraceae bacterium | reverse complement strand
TGAACGCCTTGATAGACCGAGGGAAGGAACCCGGTGGACCAGAGTGCTTTGCCTCCTGTCGGGTCGGTTCCGCCGCTGATCAGGACGACAAACCCGGGGAGGTTTTCGTTCTCTGACCCGAGCCCGTAGGTGATCCACGAACCCATCGCCGCGCCGCCGTTGCGTGCGGAGCCCGTGTAAATGAATAGCTCGGCGGGCGCATGGTTGAACTGGTCGGTATGCATGGACCGGATTACCGCGACCTCGTCCACCATCGTGCTGAACTCGGGCAAGAGTTCGCTCACCCAGGTACCGGCTTGTCCCCTCTGTGCGAATTTGTACGGAGAGCCCAGAAGGCGCGGATGACCTTTGATGAAGGCGAAGCGCTGATTCTTAAGCAACTCGTCCGGGCAGGGCTGCATGTGATGTTCGACCAGCTTCGGCTTGTTATCGAAGAGGTCTTGCTGCGGCGGTGCGCCTGACATGTGCAGATAGATCACATGCTTGGCTTTGGGAGCGAAATGAGGCGGTCGAGGCGTCATCGGATTGTCAAAATTCGCCGATGGTTCCGCCGCGCCGCCGTCGCGTCCCAAAAGCCCGCCAAGCGCGAAGGCACCGAGGCCCGCGTGTGAGTCTTTCAAAAACTGTCGGCGCGTCCGGACCCTGGCGTGCTCAAGACGAAAGTTCATATTCGCATCATCCCTTGGTCAAGACGCCGTCGAGGTTGAGCAAGACGTTTGCCACGGTTGTCCAGGCGGCAAGCTCAGTTGGTCCCATCCCCTTTGGCAGCGGACCGAGGGGCTCCGTCGCGAGGGCGACCGCGGCGCTGAGGTTTTTGGAATAATGTTCGCGTTCGGAGTGGAAGAGTGAAACGAGGAGCGCGACCTGTTCGTCGGCTGGCGGTCGGCTCAGGCAAAGCGTCAAGGCGAACCGCACGCGCTCTTCCGTGGAGGCTCCTCCCTCAATCACGATGCGTCTGGCGAGGGCCTGTGCGGCCTCCACGTAAACCGGATCGTTCAAGGTGACGAACGCCTGGAGCGGTGTGTTCGTCCGGATTCTCCGGACCGCGCAGATCTCACGACTCGGAGCGTCAAACGTGGCCATTGAGGGATACGGCACGGTCCGACGCCAGAACGTATAAATCCCACGTCGATGCCTATCCTCACCGGGACTGGTGGCCCAGGTTCTTTCGCCGTTGAACGCGGCCTGCCAGAGTCCCTCCGGCTGTGGAGGAAACACCGAAGGGCCGTGCATCTTGCGGCTCAACAGGCCGCTCAGGGCAAGGGCCTGGTCCCGCACCATCTCGGCTTCCAGGCGAAACCGGGGGCCGCGACTCATGAGCCGATTCCTCGGGTCTTTGGCGAGCCGCTCAGGTGTGACCTTTGAGGATTGACGGTAGGTCGCCGAAGTCATGATCATTCGTAGAAAAGCTTTGGTGTCCCAGCTCTTCCGAATGTAGTCACGCGCCAGCCAGTCAAGGAGCTCGGGATGGCTTGGAGGTTCCCCCTGGGTGCCGAAATCTTCCTCAGTCTCGACAATCCCGGTGCCGAAAAGCTGCGACCAATCGCGGTTCACGGCAACGCGCGCGGTCAGTGGGTTTTCCAGGTCCAACAACCAACGTGCCAGGCCAAGCCGGTTATTGGGTGCGCCCGCGGGCATGGGAGGGAACGACCCGAGTATCCCGGGCGTGACCGTTTTGCCGGGAGAGAGATAGTTTCCTTTTTCAAGCAGGTGCGTGACCCGCCGCTTATCCGAGGAAAGCTCGACCATGACCGGCACCGTCGCGATCCGCGGCTTCGATTTCTCCAGCGCGGCAATTTCATCGCGGAACGTCTTGAGCGCGGGGGCGATCGTCAAATAATAGGCGGCAATGATCTCCTTCTCGTGCGGAGAGCGCTGGTCGGCGACGACTTTGAGGGCGTTCAAGATTTCGTCGGGTGGCTTCGCCTTGTCAGATTTCTTTTTGCCCTTCGCGTCTTCCGGCGGGTTCTTCTCAAGCGGTTCCTTTTCCCAGGATTCTTGAGCGAGGGCCAGTTCCGGAGTGGATGTCGTCAGCTTGACACTCAGGGCCGAGATCTTGGCGTCGATCGCTCGCGAAGTCTCAGTTTCCTCGGGCGTGGGGATGGAGAGCACGGGCGATTCGTCGGGCTTGTCCGAGTCGGCGGTCTGGTTGAAGATCGCGTAAAGTCGGTAATAGTCTTCATGCGTGATCGGATCAAATTTGTGGGTGTGGCACTT
>JAYVYS010000322.1:0-2746 GCA_043784005.1 Isosphaeraceae bacterium | reverse complement strand
GGAAGTGAAGCCGGTTATCAATCGCGGCGGCGAGTAAGTTGTGCGCAGCGGTGACTGCGTGGAAGTCGCCCGTGAATTGGAGGTTGATCGTGTTAGAGGGCGTAAGCCGACTCGCCCCACCGCCCGTGGCTCCCCCTTTACGCCCGAAGACGGGACCCATCGACGGTTGCCGGAGCGCAAGTGCGGCCTGCTTGCCGATGGCGTTTAGCCCTTGGGCGAGTCCAATGGAGACGGTCGTTTTCCCTTCGCCCGCAGGAGTCGGGGTGATGGCGGAGACAAGGATCAGCTTTCCGGGAGTTCGTTTTGATGCCGCGATCGCATCGAGTCGGACCTTGGCCTTATCACGACCATAGGGTTCGAGATGATCTGGGCTGATGCCCAGATCGTGGGCCACGTCGGCAATAGGACGAAGAGCATTCGACATGCGTAAAGAACTCAGCGGTCTGTGTTGTGAAATTCCATATTACTTCAAATACGTGCCGAGCCACCCCTGCATCTCACGCCACCAAACGATCCGGTTGGCTGGTTTGAGGATCCAATGTCCTTCGTCGGGGAACCACAAATAGCGACTGGGCACGCCCATACGCTGCAGGCAGGTGAACATACCTAGCCCTTGCGCGTCGGGAACCCGGAAATCAAGCGCTCCGTGGATCACGAGAGTGGGGGTCTTGAAGTTCTCAGCAAACTCGCTGGGCGAGAGCTTTTTGTAGAGAGCATTGTTCTTCCACGGCGGGCCACCGAATTCCCACTCGGCGAACCAAAGCTCCTCGGTCGTGCCATACATGCTGGTCAAGTCGAAGACGCCCGCATGGCTGATCAAGGCTTTGAACCGGTCGGAGTGCCCAGCGATCCAATTCACCATGTACCCGCCATAGGAACCGCCCGCCGCTGCCATCTTCGATTCGTCGAGAAATAGGTATGTCTTCAGAGCGAAGTCGAGACCGGTCATCAGATCAGTATAGACCTTGCCATTCCAGTCTTGGGAAATCTGGTCGGTGAACTTCTGTCCGTAACCTGTCGACCCGCGCGGGTTGATTGCTATCACCGCATAGCCCGGGGCTGCGAACATCGCATAGTTCCACCTCGCCACCCACTCGTCATGCCAGGCGCCTTGAGGACCGCCATGAATAAGGAAGACGACCGGATACTTCTTGGCCGGGTCAAAGCCTGGAGGCCTGATGAGCCAACCGGACACCTTATCGCCGTCGGCTCCTTTGAAGCTAAAGCCTTCGGCCTTGGCGAGGTCGAGTTGGGCAACAAACTCGTCATTGTGCGTGGTCAGTGCTTTCAGGCCCTGGCCGTCGGCTCTGGAAAAATAGAGTTCAGCAGGGTGATCTGAGCTGCTCTTGACGAAGACCAAGTCTCCGCTGGATCGCGGGACGGGCTGTACACTGGTATTCGCCCCTCCTTTGACCTTGATCTGATACTCGGGAGCCGCACCGATCTGGTAGCGGGCAATCGACTGACCACCGTCGCTATCGACCACACCAATCAAGCTTTCTGCCGATTCCCACGCGTAGGATTGGACCGAGCGATCTTGTAGCTTGGAATCGAGGATCACGCTTCCCGTCGCGATATTGCGAACCTTCAGGACCGACTGATCGGCTTCAAAACCACCGCGAGCTTGGGAGACCCAGGCGAACGACTTGCCATCGGGTGAGAATGACGGTTGCGAGTCGGCTCCGAGATTGTCGGCGGTTTCGTTCTTGAGCTCGCGACCGTTGATCATCACGGTCCAGATATCGTTGTTGGTGATCCAGGCGAAGTCGCGAGTGCCAGGTTCGGCGGTGAAGGCCAGAGTCTGTCCGTCGGCACTGAAGGCGTAGTCATTGGAACCGCCGAACGGGCCAGGGGGGGTATTGCTGGTCAGTTTCGGAGTAAGGTCCTTGGCCTCGCTGGTGGCGACATCCACGACAAAAAGATGACTCTTCTTGCCCTCGTCCCAGCTCGCCCAGTGTCGAACGGATGCGATCGTCGTCTGCGTTTGAAACGATCGGCAGGGCGAGAGCGTCCGTCGACGCAATAGGGTCAGGAGATGACCGAGTCGGCCGTCGCCATCGAAGAACTGAAAAGTGCCGTGTGTGCCGAGGTCGATCGACTGGCGTCGCAACTGATCGAAGCGAGTCATCAGATCCACGCCAATCCGGAACTCAACTTCGAGGAACACTTCGCTCATGATCTGCTCAGCGACCTGATCGACGCCAACGGTCTCGTGACCGAGCGGCACGCCTACGGTGTCGATACTGCGTTCGAGGCCCGCGCTGGCGGACGAGGCCACGATGTCGCTGTCCTGTGCGAGTACGACGCGTTGCCCGGTATCGGGCATGCGTGCGGCCACAACGTGATCGCAACCGCCGGACTCGGAGCGGGACTCGCGGCTGCGTCGATCGCATCTCGAGCGGGTGGCCGGCTCCGGTTGATGGGAACGCCGGCCGAGGAGGGCGGCGGGGGAAAGATCGAGATGGCCCGCAATGGGGCGTTCGCCGACCTCGAAGCGGCGATGATGGTGCATCCCGCCGACGCCGATCTGATCCGGATGAACGCGATCGCGATCCATCAAGTGGACGTGCACTTCCATGGCAAGGCAGCGCACGCGGCGGCTGCGCCGGAGGAGGGCCGCAATGCCCTCGACGCCGCAGTGCTCGGCTACATGAACGTGGCCGCCCTTCGCCAACACATTCGTCCAACGGAACGGATTCACGGCATCTTCGTCACCGGCGGCGACAAGGCCAACATCGTGCCGGCC
>JAYVYS010000321.1:0-3454 GCA_043784005.1 Isosphaeraceae bacterium | reverse complement strand
CGCCGGGAGCCCACGATTCGGTGGAAGGGCTTCATCTGGTCGACAAGGTGATCGGCGTCGATCAGGCTCCGCTGGGCAGCACTCCCACGTCGACTCCCGGCACCTATTCCGGCGTGTTTGATCTCATTCGCGAATTGTTCGCCAAGATGCCCGAGTCCAAGGTGCGCGGTTATAGCCCCAGGCGGTTCAGCTTCAATCAGGCGGGAGGGCGCTGCGAGGTTTGTGAGGGGAACGGTCAGAAGCGGATCGAGATGCACTTTCTTCCTGATGTCTGGGTCACCTGTGATGCCTGCGGAGGCTCGCGATATACGCCCGAAACGCTCGCGGTGAAGTTTCGCGGCAAGACGATCGCGGACGTTCTGGCGATGACCGTGGATGCGGCGCTGGAATTGTTCGCGACTGTGCCGAAGATCCGCAAGGTCTTGCAAACATTGCACGATGTCGGCCTCGGTTACGTCGCTCTCGGTCAGGCCGCGCCGACACTCTCCGGCGGCGAAGCCCAGCGCGTGAAACTCGCCGCCGAACTCGCCAGGCCCGACACCGGCAAGACGCTTTACGTCCTCGACGAACCGACCACCGGGCTTCACCTTGACGACGTCCGCAAGCTTCTTGATGTGATTCATCGTTTGGCCGACCTTGGCAACACGGTGATCGTGATCGAGCACAACCTCGAAGTGATCAAGACGGCCGACTGGCTGATCGACATGGGACCCGAAGCCGGTATGGAAGGGGGCGAGGTGGTCGCGGCGGGGCCTCCCGAAGCGATCGCGGCCGCTCCTCGAAGCCTCACCGGCGCGATTTTGAAACCCGTGCTGAAGGCCGGCCCGCATCTCGAACGCCCCCGGTTCGACCCGAAGGCCGCCGCGAGAAAGGCGCTCGACGACGCGAGAAAGGCCGCCGATGCCGACAAGGCGATCGGCGGCGGCACGGGTGCGAAAGCCCCCTGGGAAGGCGATGGCCGCGAGTGGCACACCCGGACCCGCTCCGCCCGCAACGGCCAACCCGCGCGATGGGACGGCAATATTCTCGCTTCCGTGGTTGATCGCATCCATCTCCTCGGAGACTTCGAAGACACCGACTGGTCACAGCGTTCCATCGTCAAGATTACCGGCGCAGGCAAGAATGCGCCGGTGTTCTTCACGGCGGGAACGGGTCACGAATGGGTGCTGACCCTGAAGTTCCGGGTTCCGAAGAACGCGCTGTCGAAGGAATCGGTCGAAACCGCGTTACGGCTCTCGCCGTTTTACAAGGCGTCGCCTCCTGTTTTGAGCGATTCCCCGCGCGTCGCGTCCACGTCTTACCCCGGCGGCGTGCAAGAAATCGTGATCACGGCGAGCGCTGACGATCTGAGCGGCCCCGCATTTGATGCGTTCCTCAAACGAGCCGTGGCCGCGTATGAGAAACTAGGAAAGACCGGGGCGCTTGTGAAGGCCAGCGAATTAAAGTGATAGGGATTGATCTGCTTGCAGTGACAATTTTGAGGAAGGCTATTGATGGGTATCAGGTCGGTGAACTTTTGATTGAAGACGAGGCCTGAACCACGTCTGCTTGGTACGGTGGGTCAGCGCATCGACCCCACCGATGGGGTGTGATGCTAGTGGGCCGCAGCGGTTGCCGACTCTAGCATTAACTCGATTTCCGCGAGCCCCCTCACCCATCACCCCGCGCTCCATCATCAGCCTTAAAAATAATGATTCTTCCCTCACTCCCTGGCTGGTCTTCCCGGCGGGACGCGCGTTGGCGTATGATTTCCTTACGATTGAATTCAGAGCGGCTTTCGCGAGCGCGTGCCACCGAGACCTAGCGGCAAATAGAACGACCATGACCCGACGTACACGAAGCCGCGAGATCGCACTCCAGGTGCTTTATCAGACCGAACAAAACTCCGGGCTTCCTCCCGAAGAGATTCGACGTTTCGTCGATCGCCGGCTCCATTCCGATAAGAAACTCGTGGGGTTCGCCGAGGTGCTCATCAATGGGGTCCAGGCCCACAAGCCACGAATCGATGCCCTGATCTCGGAGGTGGCGGAGAACTGGCGACTCGATCGCATGGCGGCCATCGACCGCAATATCCTTCGCCTCGGCGCATTCGAGATCATCTATTGCCCCGACGTCCCCACGAAAGTCGCCATCAACGAGGCGCTTGAACTCGCCAAGCGCTACAGCACGGCCCAGTCCAGCCGCTTCGTCAACGGCATCCTCGACCGCCTTCAGGCCGCCGCCAAAGAACCCGCGGTCGTCACGCCTGATGTGATCGCCACGTCGGCCGAATCGGAGAGCTGATCCTCGGCATTCGTCCGGTTCAGATCACGGCTGCGGAAATCGCGGATTTCTGGACACTTCCTTGTCCCCAAATCCTTTCGACTTCAATCCTGACTATTTCGATCGACTTTTATTAAATCATCTTGACCGAATTAGACGACATTAGATATTGTCTACCCGTGGCGGGTACGAATGGCCTGCGGAACGGAAAAGGCGAACGACAATGACCGCGAAGATCCGGGCTTTCCTGAAGACGCGACTAACGGCATTCGTATGGGCGTGCGTGACGGCCTCGGCCAGCGTGTGCGGCTGTGGCGACGGATCGAGCGCGCCGACGAACGCGACGGTTTATGAGGTCAAGGGAACCGTCTTGTTGCCTGGAGGAAAGCCGTTGAGCGGCGGGCACGTTTACTTCGTGCCGCTGGATGGCGTATTGACCCCGGAGGCGGCAATTGGACCGGACGGAAACTTTTCGCTCGTGAGCGGGCCTTCGGGTAAGGGTGCCCCGGCAGGCGAATACAAAGTCCGCATCGAGCCGGCCGACCCTTCCCAGTTCGCCTCGGTTCGACCGGTCGCCAGGAAGAAGGGGCTCCCGTTCTCCCGAAAATATCTCGATGAGGACAGCTCCGGCCTCAAGGTCGCGGTCAAGGCTCAGGCCAATCGTCTAGAGCCGTTCCTCCTCAAGTGAACCGCCAGGGTTGCGCGCTTACATGCTCATATTGATTGCTTTCTTCAAAAAGGATGAGTCGATGAACGTTCGGAACAGGATGCGGACGGGGGTTCGAGGTTTCACCCTGATCGAGCTGCTGGTGGTGATCGCCATCATCGCCGTTTTGATCGCCCTTTTGCTCCCCGCCGTGCAATCGGCCCGGGAGGCGGCGAGGCGTTCGCAATGCACGAACAACCTCAAACAGCTTGGTCTGGCCTTGCACAATTACGAGAGCAGCAACACGTCCTTCCCGCCCGCGAGCAAGGCAATCAACCTGACGACATCGCCGCCGTCGGTCACGTTTTACGATACCGGTTTCAGCGTCCAGGCAAGGATTCTGAGCCACATCGAGGGCGGAGCACTCTACAACGCACTCAATTTCAATTACGAGTACAACGATGCCAGCGGAGGAAACTTCACGGGCGCATCGGCGGTGATCTCAAGCTTCCTGTGCCCTTCGTCGGTTCGAAGCGGTGGCGGCAG
>JAYVYS010000320.1:0-4626 GCA_043784005.1 Isosphaeraceae bacterium | reverse complement strand
CCTTTCCATTGGTGTAGATATGCAATTTTTCGGTCGGAGTGGCCCAAGATGCGGCGATCGCCGGTAGATTCGAAGGTCTTGGCCGACCCCGAATAGCATAGCGACGGTACGCATAGGCGTCGAGGAACCTCGAAAACGATTCCTTGAGCGTTGGATTTGCGTCTGCATGCTCGCATGAAGCAATCCGCTTAGGTTGGCGACTCAATTCCCATCGGGGGCTTTCGCTTTTCGATCAGGACTTGCGGGAACTTGGAATTGATCGAAGGCATCAGGATGACTCGGGTCGAAGGTGTGCACGTCAGCGTCGAGGAATTTGGTGATGCCGAGCTTATTCTGTTTGATACCCTCGACGACGCACCTGGCAAGTTCATAACTTCCGTAATTGTTATGGTGGGTCCCGTCCACAAACGCCTTCGCGACGCCAGTTGAACCGAGTGCCTCGTAGAGGGTTTTGCTCATCGCATGGAGGTCGATCAAGGGAACCTTTTCCTCTCGCGAGACTTGGCGGACCACCTCGGGATAGTCTCCCAGAGAGTTCGTGACATGGCCGGATGCGTCGAAGGTTTTACGATTCATCGACGTGATCAGCACGGGCAAGCCCCCATGCTCTCGCGCGGAGGCCACGAGTTTTTTGAGGTCGTTTTTGTACGACGTGAATGCCCCGACTTCCGGCCCGCGTTCCTTCATGTCATTGTGTCCGAACTGGATGAACAGATAGTCTTCTGTTTTCATCGAGCTGAAGACTTTATCGAACCTGCGAGCGCTGAGTGAGTTCTTCAGTGATTCTCCAGACTCGGCGTGATTGGCGATCGCCACGCCTTTCTTGAAGAATCTGGGGAGCATCTGGCCCCAACTGTTCCAGGGCTCGTTCGTTTGATCGGTGACGGTAGAGTCACCTACCAAATAAGCCGTGATCGTTTCGGCCGCGGGTGTGATCTCGAGGGCGCAGAGACAGGGGTGCGCTCCATTCATTTCGAGCGTCAACTTGTCGTCCCAGTGCAAGACACCCTGCTCTCTCGGCTTCAGTCTGACCTGTCCGCCACTTGAGATCTTCGGCGTACGCACATTGACCGTGAACGTCCGTGTGAAGAACCGGCCAGGCTCGGTCTTCACTTGTTCCAGCATCAGTCTGCGCGACTCGGCTTTGATCGTGGTTGTCGTGGCTCCGCTATTGTCACCCAGCGTCACGGCGACGTCATAATTTCCTTCCGGTAACTCGACAGAGAACGAGAATGGTGTTTCACTCGTACAAAAATCTCCGCGTAACTTGTCCGGAGCGCCGCGATCGACGTCTTTGATTTTTGGACCCGGCTCGAGTCCATAGCCGCGCGTCTTGTCGAACGTCGTGGTCGAAAGGATTTTGATGAAGCCGGGCTCAACCTCTCCGGAACCAAAGTCGAAACGGAAAAGCGCTTTTGCGGGAGCGATTGATTCCTCGACATTCTTGGATTGGACCACGAAGGCGGCGAACGGAAACGCTTTCATCGCTTTCAGATGATCGGCGGCGATCGCGGCGGTCACACGCGCACCGACTGCGGTCGTATGAGTGTGGTCCGTCCCGAAGTAGGCCGAACCCACAGTCGTCTTCCCTGACAGTTCATAGGATTTCGCGATTAGCTCGTTGAGGTCGATAAACAGCGAGCCGGACTGCGACGCGGCCTCGCCGGCCCATTTGCCGTAGTCATTCGAGGCCCGCGCGACCGTGCCTTCGCCTTTCCAGATATTTCGAGGGACCGGTGAAAGCACGATCGGGATCGTTCCTTTCGCCTTCGCATCCTCCGCATATTTTCGAATGTACCATCCATAAGTATGCACCACCTCTTTAGTTCCATCGGCGGGACGTTCAACCTCCTGAGTCTCCTCCCCATTTCCTTTGATCGAGGCCCGTCCCCGTCCACCGGTCAAAGACCCGCCGTCATTGTGGCCGAACTGGATGAGGACGACATCGCCGCGATGGAGTTCGGCCACCAACTTGCTCCAGAGACCCTCGGTGAAGTAGGTGCGGCTGCTGCGGCCTCCTCGCGCCCGATTGTCGACGCTGACTCTGGTCGCGTCGAAATGCTCAGCAAACGGGTCGCCCCAACCTTGCTGGCCCTTCGTGCCGTTCTTCGCCGTCGAGTCGCCGATCAGATAAATTTTGGGTAGAGAGGCTTCGTCAGCGCGAGTCGTCGCAACTCCTAGAGCCGCCGCCGCTGTGTGTAAAATCAAGACGTGCAGAAGTCGTTTACTCACGTTTTTCGGCATGACCTGGACTCTTCTGGAAGATGTTTGACGAGGAACTCGTGATCGTCGGTCGCGCGGTCCTCATCATATCCAGCCCGACTACGAAGAACGACGCTCTTTGCGATCATCCTCTCGCATTTCGAAGGGGTATGGGTCATCATCTTCTAGACGCGATTGGCACGAGACCTCAAAAGTGCCGGGCCGTCAACGTTCCCTCTCGGGTTCAGACGCGAAGCGACGTGTGTGGAGGCTGTGGACGATGTGCCGAAGAAACGTGGCGCGTGCGTTATTCTTGCTGTTATTGATGTTTGAAAGACGCCTCTTGGCAAAAGATGTCGCCCGTCCCGCGATCGGCCGGCGCATCGAAAACCTGGAATTCAAGGACATTCGATTTCTGACGCGCACATTCGACGACCTAGGCTCGAAAAAAGCCTACGTCGTTGTGGCGGCGAACCATACCTGTCCGGTCGCTCAGCGCTATCTGCCCGTGCTCGCGAAGTTGGAGAAGAGCTACCGCGAGCGTGGCGTCCAATTCGTGGTGCTCTATGTCGCGGCAAACGATTCGATCAACGAAATGGCGGCCGACGCCGTGGAATCCGGGTCGGAATTTCCGTTCGTCAAAGATATCCTGGGGCAAGGCGTGGAAGCATTGGGATTGAGGCGTACCCCCGAGACGGTCGTTCTCGATGCCGATCGTAAAATTCGTTATCGAGGCCGAATCGATGACCAGTTCCGTCTCAGCGGCGATCGCGCCGGGGCAACGAAGTCTCCCCTGCGCGACGCCATTGAGGATGTCTTGGCCGGTCGACCTGTCGCGCTGACCGAAACTCCGGTGGATGGCTGTTTGATCACGGCTGAGGTTGAGAAAGAAAAGGCAACGACCCCGAACTATGCCGAACACGTCGCACCGATCGTTCAGAAGCATTGCCAAGATTGCCATCATCAAGGCACCGAGGCCCCCTTTCCGTTGATGTCTTATCGCGACATGGTCATGCAAGGCGACATGATCGCGGAGGTTGTCGACGATCGCCGGATGCCCCCTTGGTTCGCGAGTGGCCGGCATGGCGATTTCATTAATCGAAGAGGGCTGAGCGATACCGAGCGGGAGACGATCTTGGAGTGGGTTCGTGCCGGTTCGCCGAAGGGGGACCTGGCGAAGTTACCGAAGCCTCGCGAGTTCTCATCCGCGCGATGGCGAATCGGCGAGCCCGATATCGTGACCACGATGCCCCTGACCCACAACATTCCCGCGACGGGTTTCGTCGACTATCGGTACGCAATTTTTCCTTATGTCTTCACGCATGACACATGGGTTCAATCCATCGAAATCTTGCCCGACAACCCGCGTATCGTCCACCACGCCAACCTCGCGTTCACGACGTTTGGAGACAAGCCGCGCGAGGAGAATTTCATCACGGGCAGAGTCCCCGGAGGTGATCCGATGGTACTTGATGAAGGTGTGGCGTACTTGATTCCAAAAGGAAGTGTGCTGGTTCTTCAGATCCATTACACGACCACGGGCAAGCCCGAGCAATCCAAAATCGCGGTGGGTCTGAGGTATCCCCGAGAGGTTGTGAGAAAGCAGCTCTATCATCAACAAGTCCATACCGGACGTTTCAAAATTCCGCCGCAGGCCCCGGCCCACCCCGTCACGGCCACTCGAACACTTGGCTTTGACGCCACTGGTGTCGGGCTTGTCTCGCATATGCATGTGCGAGGTAAGGATATGACGTTCTTTGCTCGCCAGCCTGACGGGTCGTCCGAAACGCTGCTCTTGGTGCCGAATTATAACTTCGACTGGCAACAATCCTATCGCTGGGAACCCGGCAAGAAGAAATTTCCGAAGGGGACGACCTTCGAAGTTCTTGCGCACTTTGACAATTCGGAGTTCAACCCGTTCAACCCCGATCCGAAGGCGACCGTGGGTGTCGGTGACCAGACGACCTCCGAGATGGTTTTTGGATTTTATTTCTACACGCGCGATGATGAAGACTTGAAGTTGCGGATCGATCCGAAATCAGGCGCACCCGTCGGGTCGAATTGATGAAATGAGGTCCAATCTGTCAGTCTCGACCAAGTAAATCGTAGAGCATGTTTCGAACTCTAAGCTCTAGTTCGCGGGGATCTGCATCGTCAATGCGCTTCAAAGAAGCGGTCTGAGGCGTTCAACTTGCTGTGGAAACCCCGGAAAATAAGCTGGGAAGGTTCGTAATACGCTCTGAAGCATAAAACGTGGGAATCCGGGCAGTATCCCTATCAGGGTGCAGGGAAGCTTACTCAAAAATCGACAAACGGGACGAAACTTGGCCTGCTCCCCATTTCTTGGTCCAGTGATAATGAGAATCAGTTGTGCGGTTGTTCAGTAGATAGCATCTCGGGAGGCGTCTCGTCGATAGGCACGTA
>JAYVYS010000319.1:0-20757 GCA_043784005.1 Isosphaeraceae bacterium | reverse complement strand
GCGGAAATTTGGGATGTTTTAAGGCCAGCTCCGGCTTATGATTCGATTCGACGGCGAACCGAAGGCAAGGCGACCTTGATGCCGCGATCTTGTCGCCGTGCGCCGGCGACACACGTACAACGTTCGAGCAACCCAGGAAAACGTCATGAATTTTGCGCCCGGAGAAACGAAGATTGGTTGGATCGGGACCGGAGTCATGGGCTCTTCGATGTGTGGACACTTGCTTGCCGCGGGTTACCACGCAACGGTTTACAATCGAAGCCCCGCCAAGCTCGGCGGGTTGATCGCGAAGGGGGCCGTTCCGGCGGATTCTCCTCGCGGCGTGGCCGAGGCGAGCGACGTGGTCTTCACGATTGTCGGTTATCCAGCCGACGTGCGCGAAGTCTCCCTCGGGAAAGCGGGAACGCTTGCCGGAGCAAAACCGGGATCGATTTTGGTCGACATGACCACGAGTGAGCCCGGCCTGGCTCAGGAAATTTTCGAAGCGGCCAAGGCGAAGGAAGTGCATGCTGTCGACGCGCCGGTTTCCGGAGGAGATATTGGCGCGCGTGAGGCCAGGCTCTCCATCATGATTGGCGGTGAGCCCGCGACGGTGGCCGCCCTGATGCCTCTTTTTCAGACCATGGGTAAGACGATCGTTCATCAAGGACCCGCAGGTTCTGGGCAGCATACCAAGATGGTCAACCAGATCCTGATCGCGACAAACATGATCGGAGTCTGCGAGGCTTTACTCTATGGTTACAAGGCCGGTCTTGATTTGAACCAAGTTTTACAAAGCGTGGGGAGCGGCGCGGCGGGCTCATGGAGCCTGAATAACCTGGGTCCCAGAATAATTGCAGGCAATTTCGACCCCGGGTTCTTCGTCGAGCACTTTTTAAAGGACATGGGCATCGCCCTTGCAGAGGCCAAACAGATGAAACTCGCCCTTCCCGGTCTGGCTCTTGCGGAACAACTTTACCGAGCGGTGGATGCCCAAGGTCTCGGCCGAAAGGGAACTCATGCACTGGTGCTGGCCTTGGCCAAGCTTTCCGATGTGGAATGGAAGGCGAATCTTATGGGATTATGAGCAATTGATCGAGAGGCGGTGACTAGTGGCCGAAGATGCTCTACCTCCTCGTGAGGCCGGTTCAAAACGTAGGATTCTCATCGTTGAGGACAACGAGGCGGCGGGAATCGGACTCACGCAGTTGCTTCGGAATCAAGGTTTCGAGGTCACGAACGTGTGTGACGGTGCCGCGGCGATCGAAGTTCTCGCCTCGGGAATCCGCCACGATTTCCTTCTCATCGATCTCCGTCTTCCAGATTTCGATGGCCGTGAACTTGCGATTCAAGCTCGGCTGCTCTCTCCGTCCTCCCATGTTTTATTGATGACGGGATGGGATTTTGATTCGGGCACAGACAATCCGTTGAAGTGGGGAATTGAACGAGTAATCTCTAAACCCATAGACATCAATGTTCTCCTCAAAGTGCTCCATGGAACATAGGCGCCGAGTTCACGACGCACCCGCCTTGTGCGACCATCGAAGGTCAGGTAATATCGTCTTCTTTCCGGTCGATTCCGGACCGTCGTGGTTCGATAACCGTCAGAGTTCCGCCGAGGAGTTCGCATGGCCAGTCGCCGAAGAGGAAAAGGTCGTCGCAAAGTCGGCCGGAAGAAGCGCCGGATGCGCAGCCGGATTCGTCACCGTAAGAAATGAGCGGCGGCTGCGATCGCTTCTCGTCACTACCGACGGCATCCACGCCCCGACGCGCCCCGGCCCGCTGGGGCGTTTTCGTTATTTTCCGCGGTATCATCCGTGTCCGGCGACTGACGATCCGGACTTCGGGCAAAGACACTCAAGATCAAATTGCGAACATGGATGAAAGCCCCCACCTGGAACTGCTCGAATCCAACCATAGCTTTCCGGGAATTTACCAGATCAAAGTGATTGGAAGTATCGATGGAGACTTTGGTGACCGGGTCACGACCGCGATACGCGAAGGACTGGTCATTCCCTCCGAGATCAACGTGAAGATCCGGACGACGCCCGACGGACGTCACGTTTCTCTCACGCTCGACATCAACGTTCAATCGGCAGCCGAGGTGATTGCGCTCTACGCGAAAATTCGCCAGGTCGAAGGTGTGAAATTCGTGCTTTGAACCGGGGAGATTTTGACCTGGGGGTTTGCCTGCTCCTTGGATTGCGAGACAGTGACCGTCAGCGTATCCTTTTAAAATCGTAACACGCTTGATGAAGCGAGCTGGTTGGACTTGTTCCCTTCCCCGACGTTGGTGACCTGACCTGATGAGCGATACCCGTTGGTCACCTTCCCTCGAATGTCACGACCTCAATCAGGTTGACGATCCTCGTGATTTCGTGTACCGAGCTGTGGCCGCATTGGCTCAAGGGGAGCCGGTTGTTCTGTCAATGGGAAGCGTCCAGGGCATTGCCGTAAGTGCGCAACGCCCTGAGAGTCTCTCGCAAGTTCTCCAGGGTTTTCCCGTCAATCTTGAGCCGGACTCGCTGACCTTTCTGCTCAAAGGCGCCGAAGAAGTTACGGATTGGGTGCCAGGGTTAAGCCGAGTCGGAAGACGATTCGCTCAAAGGATCTGGCCAGGGCCGACCACGTTGCTCTTCCCTGGACTCTGTGAAGGGGGCCTCCTGAAATGGCTTTCCGTAGGCGTTCGCGCCTCGGTGCAACGGGAAGAAACCGTCGGCTTTCGATCGCCTGCAGAACCGTTCGTCCGCGACGTCCTACGGCTCGTCTCCGGGCCGGTCCTACTTCGTTCATTCTCCAGAGTCGAGACGGACAATCAGGGTTCGCTTGAGCATCAACTGACCCGATCCGGGGTGAAGATGGTGATCGAGTCGAGCGAACCCATGGATGCCGACGCCCGTTCGATTGTGCGGATTGATGGCGAGACGTGGTCGCTGGTTTGCCCGGGAGGGCTCGATGAGCGAGTGCTCACAAAGCTCGCCGGCACCATCATTTTGTTTGTGTGCACAGGGAATACTTGCCGGAGCCCGATGGCTGAAGCACTCTGCAAAGTCCTGATCGCTGAGCGCTTGAAGTGTCCGATTTCGGAGCTTGAGGCTCGGGGCTACGTCGTGGTTTCCGCCGGCATCGCGGCGGTCGGAGGAATGCCTGCGGCGACCCACGCGATCGATGTCGTGCGGCAGCGGGGTGGTTCCCTTCAGGGGCATCAAAGCAAAAAGTTGACCTTTGATCTGATCCGCCAGGCCGACCACATTTTGGCGATGACGAGTGACCACCTTCATGCCCTTCTCCAACACGCCCCCGAGGCCTTGTCTCGCTCCCAACTCCTTCACCCCGAGGGTCATGATGTCGCCGATCCGGTCGGGGCGGACCGTGAGACCTATCTCCGTTCCGCGAGGGCGATCGAGTCCTATCTGATTCGGCTTCTTGCTGAGATGGGGCTTTAACCAGAGCTTTTTGAACGGACTCGGCCTCAATCGTACGAGGTCAACTCGCCGACTCGCTCGATTTTCCATTTTGTTGCTTCTCAGCCTTGGCACCCGTATTGAGTCGCTCGACCCGAATGCGCCGGATTCTGGTCGGCTCGGCCTGGAATACCACGAGCCGATGCGTTTCGGTCTGCACGCTGTCTCCAGTCTTGGCGATTCGCCCGAGGAGATCGAGGATCAACCCTCCCGCAGTCTCCGCTTCGGTTTCGGGGATCGTCACGCCGCAGGTGTCGGCCAGGATGTCGAGGGGACAGGTCGCATCCACGTCAAAGGCATTGTCGGCAAGGGGAATGACCTGCGGTGTTTCGCGATCGAATTCGTCCTGAATAGGCCCGACTAATTCTTCCAAGACGTTTTCCAGGCTCACCATCCCCACAACGCTTCCGTACTCGTCCAGAAGCATTGCGAGATGAACACGATTTCGCTGGAACTCGACCAGAAGAAGATCGAGTCGCATCGATTCCGGCAGGAACGGAACAGAGCGAGCCCACTTCCTGAGATCGATCCGCGCATTTCCGGAGGCCCCCGCTCGGAACAGGTCCTTGACGTGAATCATCCCCACGACCGTCGTCATGTCGTCATCGCAGAGTGGAAAGCGCGTGTGACCCGCCTGCCGCGCCACGCGCATGTTGTCTTCCAGGGATCGCGAGAGGCTCAGGTAGACGATGTCGGGTCGTGGAACCATGATCCTTCGCGCGGTCTTCTCTTCGAGGTTCAAGACGTTTTCGATTAGCACCCTCTCGTTTCGTGAGAGGTGTCCCCCCGCGACACTTTCGGCGACGAGGTGGCGAAGTTCTTCTTCCGTGTGGGCCATTTCCTTGTGGTCTGTGGCTCCCAGCCCAAGCATCCAGAGCGTCATGTTGCTCGAATGATTCAAAAGCCAGATCACGGGCCAGCAAATGTAGTAGATCGCCATCAGCGGCGGGGCCGTCCACAGCGCCACCGTTTTTGCCGATCGGATTGCGAGGCTCTTCGGCGCTTGCTCACCCAGAGCCACGTGCAGAAACGTCACGAGCGTGAAGGCCAGCACGGGAACCAATGAGAGGCTTAACCCGTGCTCCACCAACTCTTTCGCACCCTGCCCGGTCGGAGCGGAACCGAGCCCGAGTTGGTGTAAAATCGAACGAACCGCAGGAATGACCCACCCCTCGATCGTCCAGCCGAGAGCCAGGCTCGTAATCGTGATCCCGACCTGAGACGCCGAGAGGTAGGCGTCGAGATGATCGAGGGCCCGCCCTGTCAGTTTTGCCGCCCAGTTCCCTTCCTCGGCGAGTTGATCGATCTGGCTCGTTCGCACCTTGACCAGCGCGAACTCCGCAGCCACGAAAAAGCCATTGATAAAGACCAGAAGACCGATGATAAAAAAGTGGACGAGAAGCATGAAAACGTTCGCCAGAAGTTCGCAACAGATTCGCGAACGCTAAGGTCGGAAAAAAGAGTCCATCGTCGAACTGAAGCGATGGCGGTTTATCTTACTCTGTTCGGCCGTTGCGACGCATGGGGGAACCGGGGCCCCGCTCCAAGAGTGTCGAACGACCCTCGGTTTTTTCTCTTGACGAGACCATCTCTCAAACTTTACATTGCAAAGTCAGTGTTACGGACGGTGAGCCGTGGAGCGATGGCTCTGAGGTCGGTCGGAAACGGGAAAGGCCGGGCTCGATGGAATTACATGATGCGTTGACTCAGATCTCAGAGATCCGCCATCAGATGGCGAGGACTGAAGTCTTTCGAGGGTATCGAGCGGTCCCCGTGGCGTTATCGGGGGTTCTCGCCATTCTCGCGGCTGTTTTGCAGATGACCTGTCTTCGCGACCCGTCGCAGGAGACGACCGGTTACCTGATCCTCTGGGTGGGAACCGCAACGCTTAGCGCAGTGGTAGCCGGGGCCGAAATGGCGATTAGGAATCGCGGGCCAAGGTCGATCCTTCGTCGGGAGATCACCTGGCTGGCGGTCGAGCAGTTCATGCCATGTCTCGTTGCGGGAGGGCTGACGACGATCGTCATTGTGCGGGCTGCTCCAGAGGCGCTCTGGATGTTGCCGGGACTGTGGCAAATTTTTTTCAGCCTGGGAGTCTTCGCATCCTGTCGCCTGCTTCCTCGGGCGACCTTCGGCGTCGCGGTGTTCTACCTTGTCGCGGGCTTATTGAGCCTGACACTGGCGCGAGGTGAGAGTTCGTTCTCTCCCTGGGCGATGGGGTTGCCGTTCGGCATTGGTCAGTTTCTCGCCGCAGGCGTCCTTTACCGCACACTGGAGTGCAGCGATGTCTAACAAAAAAGCAGTCGAAGACTCCGGCGGCCGGTTCGCTTACGAAGGCCTCGAACGGGTCTTCCACGAGAAAGCCCGCCTGGGAATCATGACGTCGCTCGTTTCCCATCCCAAGGGCCTGATCTTTTCGGACTTGAAGGATCTTTGCGCCCTGACCGACGGGAACCTCAGCCGCCATCTTCAAGTCCTTAACGAAGCGGCACTGATCGAGGTCTGTAAAGGGTTCCACCGGAACCGGCCTCAGACGGTTTGCAGGATCACCGACGAGGGACGGAAGAGATTTCTCGACTATATTAATGTCCTTGAAAACGTCGTTGCCGATGCCCTTCAGACCACCCGACCCGTCACGAACACCGGCCCCGCGTATTCCGAAGGCTGGTTCCCCGTCTGATCTCCTCCCTAAATTCAAGACCCCGATCCGCCGCAAGGCATTCGGGGTTGATTTTGCGTCCTAGACTTTGCGGCACAAATCACACGTTATCTTCAAGGAGACGTCATGAACGTGATCCGCGCGGAAAGTCTCGGGATGTGTTTCGGCGTTCGCGACGCTCTTCGCGCGGCGGGTCGCGTCCAGAACCCGTCGGCCGTGACGATCCACGGGCAGCTTGTTCACAACGAAAGAGTGATCGAAAGGCTTACTAAGGAAGGATTTATGATTTCGGACGAAGGGTCTCGGGGTGGCATTCCGGAGACCGCTCTCGTGTTGATTACAGCGCATGGAATAAGCGATCGGGAGCGAGCACGACTGGCCGCCGCGGACAAGCAACTCATTGACACCACCTGCCCTCTGGTCAAGCGCGTTCACCTGGCAGCTCGAAAATTGCACGACGAGGGTTACTTCGTGCTCGTGATCGGGCGTACCCGCCATGTTGAGGTGCTCGGGATCGTTGAGGACCTCGAGAACTTCGAGGTCGTCGAATCCGTTGACAGCGTGCGCGAATATGCGTCGACCCGCCTGGGGATCGTCTGTCAAACAACAACATCTCCGCCGCTAGCCGGGGAGATTCGCGACCAAATTAGCTTCAAGAATCGCCAAGCGGAGATCCGCTACGTGGACACGGTATGTCAGCCGACGAAGGACAACCAGCAGGCTCTCGAAGAGCTAATCAGGAAGGTTGACGCTGTCGTGGTTGTCGGTGGACGCAATTCCAACAACACGCGGGAACTTGTCGCGCTCTGCCGCTCAAAGGGAACGCCAGCCTGCCATGTTCAGTCCCCGGACGACCTCGACCCGGATTGGATTGGGGAGTTCGACACCATCGGGCTGACGGCGGGCACTTCCACGCTCGACCCGACCATTGACGCCGTTCATGAACGAATGCTGCAATTCTCGAAACGGGAGGTTTACAATGAGCGTTGAGAAACGCATCCGACGTCGCCCGCCTGTGATCGCGATTCTCGTCATCGGCTTATTGCTTGGATTCGTTGTCTTGATCGCCGCGAACAGGAAGAGCGTGAAGGCGGGACTGAATACCCCGATCCGTTTCGACGATTTTGATTTCTAGGTCAAGGATGTTAAGGTCAAGCCCGGCGCTTCCAGCAGCCGGGTAGGTTACGCCGTAACGCTCCATGTCGACAACCGTGCAGAGCGCGTTCCCTTCACCTTTGACGAACGGCGCGTCGTGGTTCGCGACAGTGCGGGGAGGTCGTTCCGGACAAGCCCTCCCGCCTCGACTCCGTCGATCCTTCCCGCCGGTTCGAACGCATCGTTTGACCTTCGATTTGACCTGCCCGCCGACATCTGGACGCCGCGAATGAGGGTCCTCGCGAGCGGACCTGTAGGAGATATGCTGGAGTTCCTCTTCTTCGGCGATCAAGAGTTTTCGCTCCCCGACCCGCACGTAAGCCATCCCGCATTAAACCTGCAATCAGGGCAAGATGCTCAAGGCTGAATCGGAGCTTTTCTGGGCAAACGCTCAGCGCCCGGGATCGGCTTGGCGGAGGGATCGGCGGGAGGCCGGTCGAGAGTGATGAAGGCGAAAAGATCGGCGATTTCCTGAGGCTTGAGCTGCTTCTCAAGGTCTTCCGGCATTAATGAGAGCTTGCTCACGTTAACATCTTCCACTTGATCGCGCGGCAAGACTTCGACCTTGCCACCCTGAAGCTTGAGCACGATGCGCCGATCGTTGTCCTCCGTGACCAGGCCCGTCAAAACACGGCCATCGGCGGTGGCGACGGTTGTCCCCTGATAGGATGCGCCGATCACGAGACTGGGGTCAAAGACGTTTGAGAGGAGCTGATCGAGCGATGCGCGACCGTTTTGGCTGATCTCTGGGCCGACATCCTGCCCTTGTCCGTAGATCTTGTGGCACTGTGCGCAGACCTTGGTGAAGACCGCGAGCCCAGCGACGGAATCGCCGGGTGTCTTCGAGAGAAATCCAGTCATCTCGCGGATGACTTGCTCTCGCTGAGGATTTCTTCCTTCGCGAACGGTTCCCAGCCTCGCTTTCGCGGCGGCCTTGACATCGGGATCGCGACTCCCGAGAAGTTTGCGAGCCTGATTCACATTGATAGAACCGGCGGTGATCTTTCCTGCGCCCACAGCCTTCAGAAGCGCGAGGCTCCATGAGGGACGTTGGGAAAGCAACTCGATGGCTCGTGGGGTCAACTCGGGCTCAAGACTAGGATAGAGTTCGAGCACCAGAGAAGCGACTTCGAAACGGTCAAGCGCACCCAACGAGGCAAGGATTTTCCCTCGAAAATCCACAGAACTCGGATGGGTTTTGTCGGTCAATACACTCTTTGTCAGTTCCAGCACTGGGCCAGCGGGTTCGGCGTAGATCAAAGCATCGAGTGCCTTGAGTCTGATGGCTTCAGGCATCTCGATCGTAACAAAGAATTTGCGAGTCAGACCTGTTGAAGGTTCGACCCGCCAGTAGGTCAGTAGGATTGGGAACTCTTTGGGCATCGCATCGGCGGGCGCGCCGCCGTAGTTCTCAGAAATCAGAGCGAGAACCTTATCACGAAGCCCCGTCGAAGCCGTTTCGTCAAGATTCCGTTCGCGAATTCTCGACGCGATCGCGTCAATCGCCTGTCGTAGTGAGTTCGATTGCCGGGACGTGATGAGGCGCTTCAATAATGCGGTCACGGCGATCGCATCGGGTTGAGCGCCGCTCATCAACCGCTCAAGTGCCCTTGGCAAAAGCACGAGCAGACCCGGACCGGGATTGTCCCCGACTCGTTCGAGCGCGGTCGAGAACCGTTCGCCCTGTTTTTCGAGAAGTGGGTGCAAGTTTTGCCAAACAATGTGGGGGATCAATTCGTCTTGACCGCACGCGGAAGCGACGTCGATCAGAACGGAGATCGCATCGACTCCCTCGATCTTTCGCGCGGCAATCGCCACCTGAAGCTGCACTTCGGGGCTGATATCTTTGGCGAGAGCGACGATTTTCGATCGAACGCGAGGATCAACCTGATGGGCGTTGCCAGCAGCGCGGACACCCCAGGCGCGGAACGTCGGGTGGTTATCCGCAAGGAGTTCGAGGAGAAAATTCGGATCTGGCGTGACGCGGCTGACGAGGGTCCAGAGCGCGTTCATTCTCGTCCGCCGTGCGACTTTCGAATCCAGTGCGATCGCCTGAAGCTTGGCATTCGCAGGAAGCGACTCACGTTCGGACAACAATCGCCTTGCGGTTTCACGATTGTAGCTATTCGGACTTCCAAGGAGGTCGATCAACGCGTCGTCGGAATTCTTCGCGAGGTCAAATCCCGAGCGTCTCGGCGTCTCCTTGTAGCGGACACGGTAAAGCCGACCCTTAAGGCGGTCGATGCCCGCCGGATCGCGGTTGGCATCTTGATAACAATGGTACTGGTCGTACCAGTCGAGGATGTAGAGCGAGCCGTCGGGACCCGTCTTCTGTGAGACCGGCATGAACCAGGCATCGTTCGCTGACAGAAAATCGGGCTCGCTTGAAGCGACATAGGTTGATCCATTGCGATTGAGCTTATCCACATTGATACTGTTTCCGTGAATGTTTCCCATGAAAAGGCGTTCACGGTATGCGGCGGGATAGGCATCGCTATCGTAAAAATGGAGACCACAATAGGCGGCTTTTTGATGGGCGTGATCGACGATCGACTCGATCTTCCAGGTAAAAGGTGGATAAGGGCCACCTTGCCGGTGGTAATAGCCGGACTCCGTCAGGTGCCAGAGATGATCGATCACACACGCGCTCGCGAAGGCGCTTCCCTCGTTGTTCCAATCAAGTCCCCAAGGGTTGCTCGTCCCTTCACAAAAAAGCTCGAAATCGCGAGTCCGAGGGTGGATTCGAAAGATCGCGCATGTAAAGTCGTAAGTCTTGCCGCGATACGCGATCGAGCTTGGATTGAAAACTCCGTTCCATCCGTAGAGCCAGCCGTCGGGTCCCCAAGAGAGCGAATTCGGAAGCTCATGAGTATCGCTTCGGCCAAACCCCGTCAGGATGATTTCGCGCTTATCGGCCTTGCCATCGCCGTCGGTATCTTGGAGAAAGAGAAGGTCGGGCGAATTGGCGACCCAGACCCCGCCGTGACCGACCGCGATTCCTGACGGGATATTCAGACCTTCCGCGAACACCGTGAACGTGTCCGCCGCGCCATCGCCGTCGGTATCCTCGAGAACTTTGATCCGGTCTCCACCAACCCCCGCGCTCCTTCTTGGATATTCCAGACTCTCCGTAATCCAGATCCGACCACGTTCGTCGAACGTCATCGCAACAGGATTGACGATATCGGGCTCGCTCGCCACCAGTTCGACGCGAAAGCCCTCCGGAACCTTCATTCGCGCGATCGCCTCTCGCGGCGAGTAAGCCTCGTTGGGAAGCTGATCCTGCGCGTGCGGAATCACTCGCGGAGGGTCGGCGGAAATCGCGAAGTTAGTCGAACTCGTTCCGTTAAGAAAAGTCGCGAGAAACACGACCAAACACCGGTTCCAGAATCTCAACGTCAAGTCTCCCCTGTTGCCGACGCCTCGATACGGTTCAGCGTCCGGGCTTACTTCCGCTTCGTTCATTTTTTTGTTCCAAGGCGGCAAGGAACTGAGCGATACCGGCTTTGGCTACTTCCGCATCCTGCTCGCCGCTCCCGCCTCCCACGCCGACGCCACCAATCACTTGCCCATCAATCAGAATCGGGACGCCGCCGTAAAGCGTTGTGATCTTCCCTCCGCTTGCCGAAGCCGCGTTTTGCAGGCTCAGGTTGAGAAGCGGGTCGGGAGTGGTGACCCCTTTCGGGATCGGACCGGTCTCCTGCCGAAAGGTCGCAGCGGTCGTCGCTTTCGTGATTGCCGTGTATCCGCTCGCGGGTCTGGCTCCATCCATCCTATCGAAAGTGAGAAGATGACCGCCGTCGTCCACCACGGCGATATTCATCTTCAAGCCCATCGCCGTCGCTTTAGCCTCCGCCCCAACAATGATCTCGCGAGCCCCTGCAAGCGTCAGCTTAACCTGATTTCGCACCACCAAGGCTGAGACAGCAGCCTCGGGCTTGGTCTGTGCGAATACGGAGGGCGCGAATAGACTCGCGAATGTCAACGCGAAGGGGACGAATGAACATCGTATCACGTTGGCACTCCTGTTGGCGTTCCGTCTCACTTTTTGACCTGGCTGAGCATCCAGTCCACGAGGCCCGGATTGTTGTAGGCGCGATCCCAGCTATTGTGGCCGACAGCGCGATACTCTGTGAGTTGAGCCTTGCCTCCCCCGGAGGTCAACGCTTCGACCATCGCGCGGGTGTTCAGCACCGTCGCCGCGCTATCCGCATCTCCGCAAAACGCCCAGGTAGGTAACGTCGCGAGGACCTTCGCGGATTCAATTTTGCCTCGACCGCAAATCGGAGCGACGCCCGCGAAACGACCGGGGTTCGCCGCCGCGATCGACCATGCCCCCGCGCCTCCCATCGAGAGTCCCGTGATCACGATCCGATTCTTATTGGCGTCGAACATCTCGACAACCTCGTCAAGCGCTGCGAGGGCAGCCTTGGCGTCGGCGGAATCCGCAGCCCATGTCGTCTTGGCTTGCGGGAAAATGGCAATCGCATGGAAGCTCTTGGGGTTGTTGTGGATTGCCGGCCCCAAACCTACTTGCGCGGATTTCACTCCATCCTCACCGCGTTCTCCCGATCCATGAAGGAACAAGACGACCGGAAGTGCTTTATTGCCGTTATAAGTTGTCGGGATGTAAAGCGTGTACTTGCGGTGGTCTTCGCCAGCCTTGAGCGAACGAAGATGAAAACCTGCCGACAGGTCGTCTCCGGCGCGAGGCTTTGGAATCGGTTGAACGTAGATATCCTTGAATTTGACAGCCATCGGACCGCCCGCGTGCATCTGAAGCCCGAACTTACCATCTCTTGAAATCGTGGAATCCGTCTCCTGATAACGCACGGACGGCACGCCGTTGAGTGCGAGACGAATATCATCGCCCTTGGCGTCAATCACGTATTGATTCCAGTCTTCCTTGCGCAGACTCTTGAGGGCGTTCGGTTGAGCCGGCTCAAGGACCTTGTTGCGGCGCGACTCGTCGTAAAGGCAACCCCAATAATTTTGACCAATGTCCGCCTGATAGCCCGACATCTCGTGACCAGGCACCCGCACGCTCCGGAACTGGACGCCGCTGTTGCCTTCGCCGCCGCCAAGCTTAAACGAAAGCTTTAACACAAAGTCGTCGTAGCTCTGGTTCGTCGCGAGAAAATCGTTGTGTTTCAGGCCCTCGGAAACACCCGTCAGCATCCCTCGGTGAGCCGACCAGAGGGTCGTGTCGCCTTCCCAGCCGGTCAGGTCAGTGCCGTTGAATAGCGATCGGAACCCCGCGGTCTCGACCAGTTCCGGCTCGCCCTGAAGAATCCTCACCCAGCGTAGCACGGTGGTAGCGAAATAAGTGCCACCGAGGTTGCCCTCAACTCCCGGTTGTGGTGAATAGCTGCCGTCGGAATGGCGACAATTCCCGATGAAGTCTTTGAGTTTATCGACGTCCGGCCGCTCCTTGAGCATGAAGAACGCCCGCATGATGCGGTAGGTGGATTCCAGCTCCGAGCCACCTGCGGACTTCGACCAGGCTCCGTCAGCGTTTTGCGCTGATTTCAAGAATGAGAGAATCGTGTCCTTCTTGTCGAGATCAACTCCCATCCGCAGGAGCGCGACGGCCTTTCCGCCGGTCTCTCTCGCTTTGCCCGGACCCTCGCCGAACGTACCATCGTCGTTTCGCCCTTTCAAAATCTCGAGCTTCCAGTTCGCGAAATCCGGCGAGGTCTTCGAGACGGCTTCCAGTCCCGCGACCCCGATGCGAATCTCTTCGTACGTCTTCGCATTCTCGGACAAATACTTGAGCGCCGCAGAGACCATGGATTCGTCAGCGATCTTCAATTCGGCGACTGCCATCAGCCCCGAGGCGGTCGTGCCCACGTCAGGCTTGCCTCCCGGCGTCTGGGCGAACCCGCCCGACGCGGCATCCACGCACGACTTCGCGTACTTGATGGTTGCGAGGACGTAAGGAATCGATCCCCCGGTATTTTTGAGGATCCGGATCGCCGAGGAGGTTGTTCCCAAGGTCGATGTACCGCCGAGCTTGCCAGCGAAGCCACCATCGGGATTTTGGAGAGATTCGACGAAACGGGAGGTCTCGTCGAGTTCGGTCGGAGTTTGAGCGAGCGTCGTCTGCGCAACCAATACGACGCAGGCGAAAAGGCCTGTGGGAAGCCGTTTCATCGGACCGTTACCCCCTTAAGGCAAGACATCGCCGAAATGCTCGGACGACAAGTGCCCTTAGTCTGCCAGGGAGACCGGCCGGGAGCAACGGTCTTGTGGGGATCATCCGCGTGCAGAGGACTCAAGCTCTCCGAAGATCAACTTTCAACAACCACCTGACCGTCCCTCATTTTCACCACGCGATCGCAGGCGGAGGCGACATCGGTGCTGTGGGTGACCATGATCAGACTCAGACCTCGTTCGCGGCGGAGACGTTCCAGCAACGCCAAGATCTCGGCTTGGTTCACGCTATCGAGGTTGCCGGTCGGTTCGTCCGCCAGCAAGGTGCTCGGCTCGTTCGCGAGGGCACGTGCGATCGCCACGCGCTGGCGCTCTCCGACGGAAAGGCGTGTCGGCGATTGATGGGCGCGATGACTCATTCCGACGTCTTGTAACAATCGCTCGGCTCGCCGACGACGCTCTCGACGCGGCCAAGGGGCCTCGAACATGGGGATCTGGACGTTCTCCAGCGCCGAGAGGGTCGGAAGCAGGTGGAAGGATTGGAAGACGAATCCGATTTCGCGGGCTCGATAGACGTCGAGATTCCATCGCCGAAGGTCTTTCGAACGATAGTCGACAGTGCCCGACGTCGGGTGGTCGAGGCCTCCCAGCATGTGTAAGAGCGTGGTCTTGCCGCAGCCGCTGGGGCCGGTGATCGCGATTGATTCCCCTTCGAAGACCTCAAGGCTCACCCCACGCAACGCATGCACGTCGCCATCGGGATAGATGCGCACGAGATCTCTGCAAATCAAGAGGAATGGGAGGCGATCATTCATGACGTAACGCCTCGGATGGCTCTAGAGACGCCGCCCTCAGCGCGGGGTAAAACCCTCCCCCAAGGCTGAGGCACAGGCCCAACAAGATCCCGATGAGTAGAACCTTTGGGGGGAGATCGGCCGCGATGAAGATGCTCGCCATAGGCGTTTGCGCCAGAGCCTTCACTCCGAGGTATCCCATCGCCGAACCAAGTACCGAACCAGTCAGTCCCAGAGCGATCGACTCACCCAGCACGAGGCTCATGACCCGCGTCCGTCTCCATCCGAGAGCGCGGAGCACGCCGATTTCTCGGGTGCGTTCAAAGACCGTCATGAGCATGGTGTTAAGGACGCCGACGGAGCCGAGAATCATCGCCACGATCGACGTCGCCCAGGCCATCGATTTGACCAGGCGGATCTGATTGTCTCCTTGAACGAAGTCACGCGCAGGTGCCGCGGCCACTCCCGCGACATTTTTCTCGATCGTTCTCGCGAGGGCTTCCACGTCCGTCAAACCGGTCGCTCGTGCAGAAACCACGAACCCGGAGACGGCCCCCTCGCGCCCCATCCTTCGTTGAAGTTCCTTTAACGGAACGATCAGACCGCCGTTCTCGAAAAGGCTCTCACTCTCATAGATCCCAATCACATCATACGATTCGCCAGAGATCGCCAACGGGTCGCCCACTTTTTTGCCCAGATTCATCGCGAGAACGCGTCCAAGCATCGCCACGCGCCCTTCGTCGGGGCGAAGCGCCCGCCCTTGCCGAATGCGAAGTCCTCGGAAGAGGAGGCTCTCCGCTTGCCAGCCGTTCATTAAGACGCTGCTGAGGTTCGCGTCCTCAAACGAAACGACATCCATCAGCGTGCCGACCGCATCCTTTACACCGGGGATTAGCTTGATCCTGGATTCAAGCGTCGCGTCGAGGTTGCTCGTCAAGCGGTCCCCCACTCCTGCCTTGACGACGACCAGGTCGATCCCTTTGGATTCGTAGATGGTCAGGAAGGAGTTTTCAAACCCCCACGCGATCCCTAAAAGGGAGACGACGGCCGAGACGCCCACCCCCAGACCCAGGACCGTCAGCGCGCTCCGCACGCCTCTACGAAACAGGTTGCGGGCGATGATCGTGGAGAATCGCATGGAGATCGAACTTTCAAGGAGCCTTGCCGACCATCAAATAACCACCGCCCCGCCAGATCATCTCATAAGTTGACTCCTTCAAAACACTCCGGCCGATCGCTGCGATATCGAGGTGCCGGTGTCGTTCCACAAGGTCGGTGAACGGATCGCCCAACTTCATTACCCGAGAGATGAACCAGCGATCGAGCCCTGGCAGTCCGATCAGGTGGCCGATCATATGGTCGGTCAAGTCGGGAAGCTCGTCGGAAATCACTACCGTCGCGCCCGGCTTGGCGACACGAGCCATCTCGCGAAGGGCCAATTCCGGGTCGTTGAAATGGTTGAACCCGCCGATGCTCAACACGGCATCAAACTGACGATCCTGGAACGGCAATGTCTCAGCCTCACCCAGGATCAGCCGAAGACTTCGCGAGGAGTTGCGTTGCCGGCACATCCCGAGTTGCGACGTGGAGACATCCAGGCCTACGATCGACCAATCTTCGGGTAGCCACGACGTATAAACACCATCACCGATCGCGACATCTAGCAAACGAAGCCCTGGAGTTTTAGGCAAGTGCTTCATGATCACATTTCGCGCCTTGCGCTCGCCGCCATTACAGAACCAGAAGCATCGTTCCCAAAATCGAAACTTGGGCCAAAGTGTGCTGTTGTAGAAATCTCGAGCGATCTTGTTGTCGGCAGTGGGTTCCTCCTTCACGACCAGGAGGCCATCGCGAAGCGGGTAACGCTGCGAACATCCCGTGCAAGCGAGCGTCGCGTCTTCGGCGAAAAGTTCACCGTGGCACGTCGGGCATCGAAACAGTCCTGGTTCGGTCGTCCAGACTCCAGGCAAAGCATCAGTCGTGGTCGCCATGATCGGTTTTCCTCAATCTTCGACAAGATCGACGAGACAATATCCGAGCCGGTTCCAGATCGGAATCCGGCAGTGATTCGGCCAAATATCGCGCGCCGCGGCCTCGACTCTCGCGGGTGTCTCATAAACCATTGCGATGAATGCGGGTTCCAGCCCTATGAGCCGGAGAGTCCACTGATCGAGGCCTTCCAACCCGAGCATGTAACCCAGATTGTATCGATAGAGGTCGGGAAGCTCGTCGGCGGCCACGACTGTTCCGCCCGGCCGCACGACTCTGCGCATTTCCGCCAAGGCCCGCGACGGGTCGGAAAAGTAGTTGATGCCCCCGACCGTGAACGCCGCGTCAAAGAAATCATCCTCGAATGGCAATGCCTCAGCCTCAGCCCACGCCAGCCGACCCGAACATATTGGGAAACGATTCTCACACGCTTGCAATCGGCCCAAAGCGATGTCCACTCCAAAGATCTCAGCGGCCGGGGGCAGCAGCGAAATGTTTTCACCATCGCCTATTCCCACCTCAAGAATTCGAAGGCACGATTGTGGCAAATGACATAACACTTGCCGACGTGCGCGGACGATTCCCGGTCCCTGAAACCAGAGAAAAATCTGTTCCCAATGCCGGAATCGCGGCCAGGTCGGCCCATCGTAAAATCCTACCGCGATGGCGTTCGTGCCACGAAGGGATCCGATCGCATGAAGAATTCCCTCCTTGAAGACATAGCCGCGGTCACAATACTCGCATCTTGGGGCGGCGAGTCGATTCCCACACGTCAAGCAACGCGTGTGAGCGAACACACAAGCAGACGACGGTGGGATATCGGTCAAACTTACCGGCATGAACACGTCCTCAAAATTCGGTTGTCAATGCCCTCGGACCAGCCTGATCCATACAGTAGTCGAACAGTGGATTGGGCAATCGTCGAAGCAGCCCCATTCCGATCCGCGCGCTGAACGGAAAACAATAGTCGCGAGGTCGCTTGATGACAGCGCGGACGATGTAAGCCGCGGCCTGTTCGGTCGAGAGCATGGGAATGGGTCGACGGAACGGGGTATCGACCGTCATCCCGGTGCGCACGAATCCGGGAAAGATCGTCGTGACGGTCACCCCCCGACGTTTCAGCGCGGGCCGTAGCCCTTCGAGATAAGTGGTAAGCGCAGCCTTCGACGCGGAATAGCCGGGCATCCAGGGAAGGCCTCGATAGCCCGCCACGCTAGAAATTCCGACGATGTGACCCGATCCTCGTGCGAACATGCCGGGCAAGACCGCCTCGATCGTCCGAGCGACACCGTAGACATTCACCTCCAGCATTCGCCTCAGACCGTCGAGGTCGAGGTCGAGAACGGACGATAGTCCGCCTACACCGGCGCAGGCCACGACAATCTTCACGGGGCCGAGTTTTTGTTCGATCGCTTCCACCGCCAGTGAAATACTGGAGCCGTCGCAAACATCGCCTACTTCGGTGTGAAACAGAACCGAGCCGCCGAGAAGTTCCTTCGCAAGCAAACGCAGAGAGTCGCGGTCGCGATCGATCAAGCCGAGCTTGAACCCTTCGCCACCCAATCGCTTGGCTGTCGCGCGTCCGATCCCGTTCGCAGCCCCGGTGAGAAGGACGACACTTTGTTCCGGTAAGCTTTTGTGACGACGATTGAACATAACACGACTTTCCCGTTTGGCTTCAAGCAACCGCGCCGACTTCGATCAACGAATGATTTCCGCCCAAATAAAAGTCCTGAAGGATCCGGACGAAGCCGCGAGGGTTCTCCTCCGGCGCACGATGTTTCGCCCCCGTGACGATCGCTCGCCGACAGTCTGGAAGGTTCGCCACGAGATGGTCGGCCGTCGCCAGGAACGGAGAGAACTCACCATAAACCGCCAGGGTTTTCACATTGATCGCATGAAGTTTTTCCGCAGTGAGCCCAGCGGGGACCTTGGTGTCGTCGCCGCACGTCGTCTTGCTCAACCGTATCAAACGATTGACGGCGGGAAGTCCAACCGCACGGCGAAGATCGAGGAGCCGGTCGCCGTCCATGTGGAGGATCTGATCAAAGAATCGGCCGACGTCATACCAGTGTTCATCCGAGAGTTCGACCCCGGCCTGTCTGGCTTCATCGCAAAACACTTGCCAGTGCCCCCACTTGCTCACATCTTCAAGATGGCGAAGCGCGGGAAAGTAAGGGTCGGAGAGAACGAGAGAATCAACTCGTGCCGGCGCGACGACCGCGGCGTGCGCCCCGATGACCCCTCCAAAACTATGGCCGACGATCGATGTATGCTCGATCTCCAGAATATCCATCAAGCCAAAAAGGTCGACTACGTGGTCGGCTGAGGTATAACCTGTAGGTGGGGCGTCGCTGTAGCCATGTCCGCGAAGGTCGTAGGCGGTGACGCGATAAGCCTTGCTCAACGACTGAAGGGCCTCGCAGAGCATCCAGATCGAGAGGTCGCCGGTGATCCCGTGAATGAATACGAGGTCGGGGCCTTGACCCATTCGCTGGTAATGATAGCGTCTCCCGTCGATGGACGCGAATGGCATGGCCCGGTTCCTTTTTCGTTCAATCGACGTGCAAATGAATGTTCAAGAAATCGACAAGCTCGCCAATCCGAATGTCTCGATCGGTCCGGCGGCCCAGGTCCGCCATGAATTCTCCGAACGGAAGCTTTTGTCCGTAGTGCGATTCAAGCATCTCCGCCAGTACGACAGCATCGATCGACGCGAGCCCAAGGTCGGCGAAAAACCGTGTTTCGCGAACGATCGGGTCGTGATACTCACGCCCATGAAAGTCGCTCAGGATTGCCGCGATATCGTCAAGTATTGTCGAGGCCCTGAGGATGTTCATGTTGCGAATCGCTCCCCGACGGTCCAAGCGGCGACGTGTTCCGCACGTAGGAAAGTGAAACAGCGGATCGAAAACGTACCCTGTCGCAGGCGAATTTCGCCCGAATCGACGTCGATCGATACAAGCGTGAGTTCGGTCGAGTCGTCCGCTCCACCAGACCGCATAACTGCAATTTTCGCGACGGCGATGCGTGCCACCCACTCCGCGGCAAGTACCGCTCCGAACGCAAAACCGGCGAGCATGGCTTGCTCCTTTCCCGAGAGATCGTCTATGGAAAAGTCGTTTGAACGCAACGACACCGCAACTCCGAGCTTGGCCTGGGGCTGAGCGGAGGCGATGGCGATGGCGAGGCCGTCATCGGTCGCGAACGCGACAAGTGTCTTTTCGGTGGCTTGCAGTCTTGAGACGACCCAGCGGCCGTCATGCCCCATGAAGACATCAAGATCGGCCGGATACACTGCATCATCTCCACGTCTCAGCCAGAGTCTGCGGGCGGCTTCTTTTGCCGCGATGCGCGCGAACAGATCCTCTTTTGGCCGCGAGTTCGAGGCGAAATCCGCCCGTTCTCGGGGGCAAAGATGAACCCAATCCAATACGTCTTTCCAGACGGGCTTTCCCATGTCGAGGGGAGGTTCGAGCCAGACGAGCATTGAATCGCCAGGGATCGCCGGGTGCTCGATGTTTTCTCCGAGCAAGACGGTCTTCGGCTGACGGAAGACATCGCGATAACGTTCCGGCCAATAGAACCGCCAGTCCTCCCACCCTTCCAGTCGATACCAGACCCGGCCATCGGGACGCACGATCTCGGCATCGACTTTGACGCGATGACGAGTGACTTCCTTGATCTGAATTCGGCAGTCGAGTTCGGTCCCGATTTCAGGATCTTCGCCTTGAATCGCGAGGCTGGCGAGGCGAAGAGGAAACATCACATCACCCTCGTCGCCAGCCCGTTTGTCGATTCCCCAGCAACCCAGGAGATGCGTGAAAGCGTCGAGGATGATTGGGTCGGTATGTAATCGCGGCCACATCGGTTCAGGCAAAAGTTCTCTACGAGGAAGGAGTTTCAATGTCCCTTCGATCGCGGACGACGAACAGCGACCAACATACGTCAAGGCCTGAAACGCCGGGCCATGAAACAACCACTGGTCACGGTACAGTTCCTCCGGCTGGAAACGGCAAGAACTGGGCGGGCCGATTTTCCAATTAACGCTCAGTTCCGCGGGAGCATGGTTTGCGGAGAAGATAACCGTTCCCGAAAACGTGGGCTCGTCCAACCCATTCTTCCGCGATTCTTGACGATTGCGATTGCGCATCGCTACCCGCACTTCGTCGGGTATTTCGGGATCGCGGTGGGCGCTGATTTCAAGTTCGACAGGCCCGGGCTCGTAGGAAAGCCAGCGGCTCGCCAGGACGTCACGCATCCCGACGACAACCCCCCCTGGAACCAGAATCGCTGCGGCCTGCGCCAAAAGCTCGGCCATCACTGTGAACGGAACAACGGGTAGGCCGAGGCGTCCGGGTTCGATGTCCGAAACGTGTCGACCTCCCACGGTATGATGCCGCGCCACAGGGTCGGTCGCGGCGTCAAGCCTTCGAATCGCGACGAGTTCACGTCCGTCGATCAGCGTTTCGATGGTCCCGAACCACGCAGGGTCCGACGGCCTTTTTTGCTGCTTTCGACCCAAAGCATCAATCACTTGGCCCAGCGTTCGACACCGTGAGAG
>JAYVYS010000318.1:0-4782 GCA_043784005.1 Isosphaeraceae bacterium | reverse complement strand
GATGTCCCAGGAGGCGTGGCTGAAGAAGCGGTGGAACCGTGACCAGTGTCCGTCGCCGACATGGCCGCCGGAGAAGATGATTTCGGTGATGAAGAGGTGTCGTTGAGAGAAGACCCATCCTGTCACAATCTGGACGAAGGTCGTGAAGGTGGGGGTGGTGAAGACCGGAACGAAATGCTGTAGCAGCGCGATGAGCGAGGGAGTAAGTTCCATGGGTCGGCTTCCTTTGCCCTTGGTGCTTGTCCGGTGTGAGACCCAGACAATTTGCCAAAAACTGGCGAGGAAGCCGACAACTTTTTGCCGCGGCGAACCACCTCAGAATCTGCGAAACTTGAACTAAGGGATGTTACCCAAAAGGCTACCCAAACCGGGCGTAATTCCTGCTACATCGTGACACGTGCAGACACATTTGGCACGCGGCCCAACCCTTGCCGCCACAAGCACTTTAAGTTGTAAGTCGTTGCTTCCAAGAAGCTACCAATTACCCGCCTGAGAGGTTTTGCAGACCTCTGCCTTACCACTTGGCTACGGCGCCCTTCATTGACGGAAGGCATATCCTATCCAGCCTCATCTTTGCTCGCAAGCCGACTGTGCATCCTGCGGGGACTCGACCTTGTGACGTGATTCTATCCAATGACGCAAAGGCACCTAATGAGTCCACGCATGCTTGTAGTAGGGAGAGGGCTTCGGTTCTTGCCCGCTTATCAGACCTCGGCCAAACTTTGAAAAAAATGCGGCTTGAAAATTAGTGACCAATCCCGATAATACCGTGACGTATTGACCCCCGTTCCATGGTAGATGACTACGCTATGCACTCACTCGCGAAAATCGTCGCGATCCTTGCCTTCCTGCTCGCTAGCGGTCTCTACCCTCCTTTTCTCTTGTCCAGCCCCGATCGATCGGCATCCGAATTGGTTTCCATCGACGGATTATCGGAAGCCCCGACATTTTCTCCTTCGTCAAAGCCTCGCCACGAAAGGTGCGATGTCTCAGTTCGCGAATCGGGCATTGATGAGGAAGAGTCCGACGATACCGTACCTGTCTTCTCGATTTCATTCATCCTCACTCCCGCCTCGCGACATCCGGAACGCATCTCCGCATGCATCCGGTCCCTTCTTCAGTTGCAATTTTCTCCGGCATCGACCAGGTTCTCCCTACGCTGCTGAAATTTTTCAGCCTCACCCCTCGTCCGGATCGGATCTCGGGGGCTCTCCTCCCCTGCACCGGTCTGACTAACCTCCGTGTATCCTCGGATGCATGCGAGTTCGAATCCGCTGCCGGCGAATGAGTTGCAGGTTGTTATGATCTCGCGGAGGCGTTCTTTTCAAGAGAATGCACTCCCGAAACTAACACAAAAACATAATTCTGCTTGCATATCCGTTCGCCCGCGACCTCCTGTCGCATCATGATGCGACAGGACGCTTGACCTTGCCATGCGACCTCCTACCTCTCGATCACAAGTGAGACCCAAATGCATCAGATACTGCTTGAGTTTTGGGAGAACTTCCGTCACAACCTCTTCAAGCCGCTGCTCCTCTTCTTTTATATGGGGTTCTTGGTCCCCATCCTCGGTGTTAAACTCGACTTTCCACACGTGATTTATCAGGGTCTGACGATCTTCCTCTTGATCGCGATCGGTTGGCACGGCGGCGAAGAACTGGCGAACTTGTCCACGGCGGAACTGGGCCGCGCGGGCGGACTCATGGCGACCGGTTTCGTTGCCAACTTCATTATCGGTGTGACCGCCTATTTGGCCCTGCGGTCATTCACAAAGCTGAGACGCGTGGATGCCGCGACCGTCTCCGGCTACTACGGGTCCGACTCGGCCGGCACGTTCGCGACGGCCGTGGGTGTGCTTGCATCGGCAAAGATCGCTTACGCGGCCTACATGCCTGTAATGCTCGCGGTGATGGAAATCCCGGGATGCCTCGTGGCTTTGTTCCTGGTTTCCTCGCTCCGTCGGAAAGGTATGGACACACTCGGGAACATGCCCGATGAGGCGAACTACGACCCGACCGCCGTGCCGCTTGATGACCTGGAAACCGAAATTGGAAATGGCTCGTCCGTTCCGTCGGGACATGGTCACGCGAATGGCGGAGGTCAGGGCAACGAGGCGGCGGTAGCCCTCGAATCGCGACCTCGACGTTCCTCTCACGGCGGCAACAAGCTGATCTCCGCCGAACTGCTCCACGAGGTCTTCCTGAACCCCGGGATTTATCTGTTGATGGCGGGGATCGCGATCGGCTTCCTGAGCGGCAAACAAGGGAAAAAGGTCACGCAAGACGACGACCTGCTCTTTATCAATCTCTTTCAGGGGCTGCTCTGCTTGTTTCTGCTCGAAATGGGCATGACCGCGTCGAGCAAGCTCAAGGACCTCAAGAGCGCGGGCTGGAAGTTCATCGCGTTCGGCTTGATCGCTCCAAATATTTTCGCCACGATGGGTATCATCATGGCGCACGGATACAGTATGATGATCGGGTCTCCGTTGGAGATAGGTACCTACGTGTTGTTCTCGGTGCTGTGCGGCTCGGCATCATACATCGCGGTGCCCGCCGTTCAGCGGCTCGCTATTCCCGAGGCCAGCCCGACATTGCCTCTCGCCGCATCACTCGGCTTGACCTTCTCGTACAATGTAACGATAGGCATTCCCGTCTACATCCAGATCGCGAAGGCGGTTAACAACGCATTTCCGATATAATGACAACGAGGTTCGCCAGTACCTCGGACCGGCCAACGGCGGTCCGGGGGCCCCGTCCTTCGGCTTGTTACCATGCTTCCGGGGGGAAGGCATGGGATGAGTTTGGGGGACGGGGCCCTCGGGCCGCCGATTTGATTTAGGCGGGCAAGGCCAAGCCCCAAAGGCCGCTCAAACCCTTCTTAAGGCTTTTATTCAAGGAACGGAAGGGTCGGACGCGACCGATTCCGCCTTACTCGTCACTATCGATCATTCGCTTCGATTGTGACGATCCACTTTCGGATATCGACGTTGTACGGCTGAAGCTTTGCGGCGCGGCGAAGTGTTTCCAGGGCGGATTCGCGTTTTTCGAGCTGAATCTGACAGTTCGCAAGACCAGAGAGCGCTCCGATGTGAAACGGGTTTCTTTCGACGACCTTTTCGCAGTCCTCCGCGCTCTCTTTAAATCGTCCGAGATAAAACTCGGCGATCGCTCGCTGATTATAAGCTTCGGCAAACTGAGGACTGCGTTCAATGAGACGGGTCGCCAAAGTGATCGCCTCATTGAGGCGCTTCCTGCCTATACAGTCTCGAACCTGTTCGAGCATCGCGTTGTTCTCGGCGCTATCGGCGCGGAACCAGATCGACCAGAGCGCCAGGTCGGCGATCCGACGCGCAGTCGGGTCAGGGTCGCGTAGGGCCTTGGCCACGGTACTGTTCATCGAGTAACTTCCGAACAGTCCAAGAGCGAGAAGTGCGGCTCGACGCGCCTGGACATCTGGGGAATCGACGAGTCGAGCCAGAGTGCCCTCGTTGTATCGAGCCGAGACGTTGCGACGAAAGACCTCGATATCTTGATCTTTGAGATAGCTCTCGTAGTAATCGACGAGAAGCGATCCGGAGTGAGGTTCCGGCATACCGGTGACTCCAAAACGGCGGGGAGAATCCAAAGCGGGGCGAGCCCGAGCCAGCGGAGTGAACGCGATTGCAAACGCGGAAAGTAAGATCAGGGGCGGAAGACACTTCCTTCGGAAAGCCATCAAGGGACGTTCGTCGGACTTCATTGAGACGGCGTTCCATCCGATCGGCCGCGCGGCACTCGCTAAAGTCATGACAGTCGCTCCGTCACGCGAATACATGAAGGTTAACGGGTCGCGAACAGGCAAGCGACGGAACGAGGCATCGCAGTATTCAAATCAGTCTAACAGCCCCACGACGTGAGTTCCACGACTTTTCAGGACAGGAACTTCCAACTCACAATTCCTTGGGCTCATTCTCGTCGACAATCCCCAGAATGCCCGAAGCTGGAATGTGAACGGGCGCTTGATCGGTGTTCTGGAGCACGATTCCCTCCACGGGATCACTCCGATTCAATGTGCCCTCAAAGGTGTGCCCTGAAGTCATGACTCGCACTCTATGCCCTAGTGACTCGCTGTGTTCTTGCCAACGCGCGCTCAGAACCTCAGCCCCCTCGGCCAGACATCGACCGTAGAGCCCATCGAGTTTCTGGATGAGGTCGCGGGCAAGTATCGAGCGATCGACGGGTCTGCCGGTGAGAATTTGAAGCGATGTGACCGTGTCGCGAAGCTCTTCCGGAAATTCTTCGATCCAAACATTCGCATTCAGTCCGATTCCGATCACGGCCCCCGCGCCCCGCTCGACGAGAATTCCAGCGATTTTTCGACCGTTGACGCGGACATCGTTCGGCCACTTAATCCTTGCCTCGGCTTTGATGTACGACGAGACGACCTCCGCGACAGCGATTGCCCCAAGCGCGGTGAGCCAACCGGGTTCCGCCAGGCTTCCTTGCGGGAAAATCAGGACCGACATCAAAACACACGCCCCATGCGGTGCGATCCAGACCCGACCTCGCCGCCCGCGTCCGGCGGTTTGCTCCTCAGCAAGAATCACGAGGCCTTCGTTGGCGATCGACCGCGAGGCCCGCGCGGCGAGGTCGTTGGTGCTCGCGATTCGGCTCCAGACCGCGACCTGCCGACCAATCCTTTTGGTGTTCAACCCGGCTTCGATCTGGTCCGGACAAAGACGCGGAGCGGGTCCGCGATAGGCGACGCCGAAGAGGGGGTGACGCTCGATCGCGAAGCCAAACA
>JAYVYS010000317.1:0-2225 GCA_043784005.1 Isosphaeraceae bacterium | reverse complement strand
CTCGCGAACGCGGGCTTTTCCATCGCCTCAACCTTGACCATCGTCTCCGCCTCGACACTTCCACCGCGTGCGACGATCCTCGCCATCCCGTTCTTTTTCGGAACGACCTGTCCCCTGGACGAAACCTCGGCGATCTCGGGGTCGAGACTGACCCAATCGAGCGCGCGGGTCAGGTCGCGGACGTTACCGTCAAGATCCGTGGCGGTCGCGATCAACTGGCGCGTGGCGCGTCGGCCCGTGAGCGTCGCATTGGAGGGCTCGATCGTCACCGTCTTTGGAGACCCGATCAGCGCAGCTTTCTCTTTCGCCTCAGCAGGTGTCGCGGCCTTGGCCTTGGAGGCAAGGCTTGCCGAGGCCGCCATGAGAGCGAGAGTGGCGAAAGCCAAGATTCGACGAAAATACATCGGGTCGGTCTCCAGTTCATCCGGCAATCGGCGGGGCTTCTCAGTCGTTGGCATTCCGGAGGGTGGTGTCCATCCAGTTGCGCATCCAGCGGAACCAGGCGGTTTGACCGCGCTTTCGGGCTTCATCAACCAAGTCGAGGACGATGTCCGGAGTGAGTTTCGGCAAGCAGAGGCTGCGGTCGATCTCGACGTACTCGCCGTTTTTAAGCGATCCAAACCAGAGGGATCGACGGCGGATTTGGTAGCGCCAGACTTCGGGGATGCCGAGTTCCGCGTAAAGAGGAAGACGGCCTTTGGAGCTTACGTTGTTATCGACCTCGATCCATAGATCGGGTGGAGGATCTCTTTCAAGATCCAGAGTTTCTTTCTCCCGAACGTACTCCGCGTTGTCCGCGAAATAGTAGCTCTGATCAGGTTCTTTGCCCGCCCCTTTCAATTCCCCAGGCAAACCGCGGCGAAAGGTCGTGGAGCGCGCGCCCTCGCACGGGAGGTCGAAGACACAAGAATAGGCCAAGACAATCATTCCCAACGTATGGCTACCCCGCTCGTGGCGAAACTCGGCAGGCGCCATGAATTCGAGCACTCCATCATGGTAATTCATGCGAAGTTTGTCGTTGCCAGGCGCGTCCCGGATCGAGACATACACGTTATAGGGAATGCCGGTCAGGGTCTGCGGCACGCGAACCACCCTGGTGATCGTCTTCATACTTGCGACCTAATACGCGCGGCGGGGAAGGCGGGAATAACCACCTCTACCCTGCCGGAATTTTGAAGGAAAGTCAAACAATTTTCAGCATCGTGACCCTCGCGTCCGCCTTGGCCTTGCATCAGGACACCTTCCCGGTAGAATTTAGGGGTCCTACGGCCTTTCTCGGCAACCTGTTTCGCAAAGACGACTTGCCTATCATCCTTGGTTTCTCTTCTCCGCCTCGTTTCGCGGAACAGTGTGGTAGACTGAACAACGAAGTGGTCGCCCGGCATCGCCGTGTGCTCGCGTTGTCGTTGGGACCAGCTCCACTTGCGTTCGCGTGAGGGGCGGATCGCACGGAAAGGCCGGCACGGGATTTGTCGGGGTGCCTCCGCAAGGGACGGGGGGGCGTGGACCAGTTCATGGAGGGACGCGCGATGGCTCTTAAAAGTTGTGGCGGTTGGATGCGATTCGGGCTCCCGGGCGTGATCCTGGGGGTAAGTTTGGCGTGGGGGATGGAGGGTCGAGGTCCAACGGCACACGCTCAGGCTCAGCCGCCGATTCCTTTGCCCTCGCCACCTGCCGAACGGATTCGGAATCCAATCCCGACCTTGCCGGACGGGAATGGGACCGGAACCATCGCTTTCGCAAGCCAGATGGGGACAAATACCCAGTTTCTGACGATCGTTGACACCAAATCCCGAGCGTTCGCGGTCTACCGAATTGATCCTACTAACGCGAAAGGGTCGGTCAAGCTAGAGGCCGTCCGCCAGTATCAGTGGGATTTGAAGCTTGCAGAGTATAACAATCAGCCGCCCGAGGTCGCCGCGATCGAGTCGACCGTGAAGAGCCTGGGGCAGCCGAAGCCATAAAGTGCCGCGGACGTGTTCGCTCGCCGTCCCGGCCCTAATTGGTCTTAACAGACCGCCGTGACGAGTGACCCGTAGAGTAGCGAAGCGAACCGACACGAGACGACAGGGACCCGGACGAAGGGCCCGTCGATACCGACCGCGAGGAGCACGTCCCATGGCTCAGTTCTATACCCTCGAAGAGGCCGCCCGCGTGCTGGGGATGAGCCCCGACGAGCTAAAAACCAAGGCCCAGCACCGCGAGGTCCGCGCGTTCCTCGACGG
>JAYVYS010000316.1:0-5679 GCA_043784005.1 Isosphaeraceae bacterium | reverse complement strand
AACGCCGGCTTTGCCGCGGCGAACAATGCGGGCCTTTCCCGGGCCACCGGCGACTTCCTCATTTTATTGAACTCTGACACCCTTTTACCGGAGCAAAGTCTCAGCCGCTGCGCATTGTGGATGACCGAACGACCGGAAGTGGGAGCGTCGAGCCCTCGGCTCATCGATCAGGACGATCGGCCGCAGCGATGCATTTACCCGTTTCCTCGCCTTCGAGACATCGCGCTTCAAACGTTCAGACTGGCCCAGACACGTCGAACACCCGATGAGCCCGGCTGGCTGGCGGGAACCGCGTTGGTGATCCGGCGCGCGGCACTGGCGTCGGTCGGTGGTCGGCTCGACGAGAACTACTGGATGTACTGGGAAGACTGCGACCTCTCAGCCCGACTCCTCAAATCGGGATGGCGTCTCGAACCGTTCGAAGGAGGCTGGGTACGCCATCTTGGAGGCGCGAGCGGTGGCGGAGCCGACTCAAGCCGTCGCGCCGATCTGCACGCCTGGTATATGTACGGCATGCATCGCTGGTTCACAACGCATCGGACAGGGGTCGAGTCTACTGGTTTGTGGATTCTGGATGGGGTGGATGTACTGCGTAAGACAATCCGTGGCACTCTCCGTCCGGGGCGCTCGATCGAGAAGGCGCAGGCGCGTGCGCTTGCGAGTGTCTTGATCGGAAGATTACGAGGTCGCCGTCCCCCGCTTCCAGGATGATCTTGGCGCGAAAGCCTGGCCTATTGCTCTAATGCGACTAACGTTAACCCCGTCGCCACACCCGCGACGGTCGCCGCGAAACCACCGAGCCCCCAACCCGTCCTCCTCGCGAGAAGCCAGGTTTGGACCAGTGTCAAGGCGGCCGTTGAGCCGAGAGCGGAGAAAGCCAGCCCAAGAGCACCGAACTTCGGCACAAGTAAGGTGAACAACACGACCTGAACCACCAACGCCACTCCGTAAGCTCGCGTCGCGAGATGGACCTCCGCGCGAACGAGAAGATATTGGAACTGCACCTGCCCTAGGGCTCTGATAAGCAACCTCGCGATCAAAACGGCGAACAGCGGCGCCGCCGCCCCGTAACGTCGATCGTAGAGTATCTTGATCGCATACGGCGAAAAAGCGACGAAAAACACTCCGAGCGGTAAAGCGATGCACGCGAACCGATGGCAAATCGATTGATGCCATAAGGTTTGCGCAGCATCTTCGCGCTTGCGGGCAAGCATCGAGAAGTACACGTCGCAGACTCTCGTGATCAGCGCCTCAATGACCGACGCGAGGTTCCATGCAACCGCGTACAGACCCATCTGTTCCAGCGAAACAAAGCGCACCCCGAGAAGCCGGTCCATATTGATCCATAGTGCCATGACCAGAGTATTGATCAAAACCTGCCGGCTCAGGTGGCCGATATCCTTCGCCGCCTGCTTGTCCCAGATCGATCGGGGCCGATGCGGGCAGAGGCAATAGGAGGCGACAACGGAAGACGTCGCGCCTGCGAGCGTTCCAGCGACGATCGCCCAGATCGAATGTGTGTAGAAGGCAAGTACGACACTGACGGCCGTGCCAACGGCCGTCATCGTCACTTCCTCAAAGAACAGTGCCCGATAGTTGAGCGCTTTCCGAAGGGCCGGCATTCCCGGACTGCGTAGCGCCATGATCGCGGGGCGAAGGGCTAACACGACGAGCACCGCAGCCAATTCCGGCAGCCTCGCGAATCGTGAGTAAGGGATCGCGACGATCATCGCGACGGCCGCGAGTGTGCATCCGCGACCCAGGCCCATCCACCATCCCGTCATCAGGTAAGCTGGTTCCGCACCGTTCGGATGCCGAATTAGCGCAGGCTGAATTCCCAGGTCTGAAAGCCATTCGAGAGTCGTAATGACTGCGAGTGCGGAAGCGAGAACCCCGTAGGTATTCGGTGAAAGAAGTCTTGCTAGAAAGATACTACTGGCGAGCCTTATCATTAATCCAGTCAATTGCGCAAGCCCCATCCAGCCAAGACTGAAGAGGCCAGCGCGGTTATCACTGGAGAGGGATTGCAGACGTTGGGTAATGGTCGGTCCGAGCGGGGTCGTGACTGTTGACATCAGCAGGCTCGTCCCCAGTTGAGTTTCAGGAGGAGATCATGTTGGAGGATTGCTTGGTCCGGCGTGTCCGGGCGCGAGCAGCCGCGGGAGCGGGAATCGCTTTGGATTTTTCTGTATGCTGGAATCCTAGCTTCCGTAACGGAGCGTTTGTCAAGCGCGACAGTTCCGAAAGTTGCCAGTGATGCAGATGTGATCGGAATGGATGATCCTCGTATCTCGGTCTGTTCTGCCAAGCCGCCTGAAAGTAACCACCAAGGATCAAGAGCCCGCCGATAATCCAGGGACGCTCGAACATGCGATAGGCTGTGATCGCCAGTAAATACATAGGGTGAGTTCCCATGAAATACTGGCCGCGCCCCCATCGCACCCTGCCATGATAGACACTCTTGTAGGATGAGCCCATCTGCCGAAGGTGTTTGATGGCAAATCCAGGTTCGTCATAGCTCACCGCAGTCCAGCCTAGCATCCGGCACCGATGGCAATCGATTCCGTCCCACATGACCTCGTGGACAAAACCGCCGATTTGCTCGAAGCATTCGCGACGAAACAACTTCGCGACTCCGTGAGAGAACTGGTCTCCCGTTCGCTCAAGAACAAACTCTCCTGCGACCGGGATATAGGCCTTACCACTCGCTGTACCCAGACTCGGGTCTTCGTCGAAACGTTGATAGAGCCTCTCGAAATAGTCGTCCGGGAGTTCCAGATCTCCGTCGAGCTTGCAAACATAATCAAAGTCTGAGAGTTTTGCCTCGGCCATCCCGGCATAAAACGCTTCGATCACTCCCGGTCCTACCCGGCGTGCCGTTCCTCGGGTGCGATGCAGCACTTTAATCCAGGGATACTTCTTGGCGGCCGCATCGGCGATTTCACCCGTTCGGTCGGTGCTGCCATCATCCACGATCACCCAGAGCGCGGGAAGGATCGATTGCGAGGTGATTGAATCGATGGTTCGTTCGATGAACTGCGCTTCGTCCTTGGCCGGAGTGATCACCAGAAGCCGCGGTTGGCCGATCTTGTCGGAATGCGATCCAATCCGAGTGTGTGGCCTCATCGTTGACATCATTCGTGACCCTGGCGTTAAGTTCTCTGTAACGGCCGAACAGGAGCGTGCGCGGGATTCAGCTTGATTCGACTCGATGACAACCCGCACTGGGACTCAGTCATTTGCGACGGATCGGCGAACACGACATTCGGTCTGGTCAGGCAACGCATGTTCGCTGCTAGCCCGACGCAAAAGAGCCAGACCGAGCCGAAATCGGGCGCGAACCAGACGGAGAGCAGCCCGACGGTGACCGAGATCAACGATCCGAAGAGTGCGGCTGCCATTCCGGCCGCCGGGTTGGTCACGTCCCACGCGAGAATTCCGAGATTGATCAAAGAGAGAAGCGCGAGAATGATAAAACATGTCAGACCGACGTAACCGTATTGCAGAAAGAACTTGATGAAATGGTTGTCGATCGAGCTGAATCTCTGCGCGACCTGCTCTTCCAACTCTATGCCCTGCATTTCGAACCCGTAGCCGAAAGCGTCACAATCTTTGAAAGCTTGGTCGTACGCTGTGAAGAGCAGGATGCGATGGTTCGTACCCGTGTATTCGTATTCCTCACCATCAATCATGATCAGCCGGACGTCGTCGTCTTTCTCTTCCGCCAGCCTGCCAAGGGCTGCGGTGAGGGCCGCTTTGGCAACATATCCCGCACTTCCGCCGATAACAACAAACGTAAAGATCGCGACCCGCCATTTTGGCTTTTGAAAAAAGAAAGTGACCAGACCCGTGACAATCAAAGAGATCTGCGCACCGCGCGAAACCGTGACGATCACCGCCGCGCTGAGCGCGGGTAGAACCCAGCGCCACCACTTGGGTCCACGCCCCGCCTGAACTTCGCGAAACGCTTCGTAGGCGAAGGGAAAGAGCAGGACCAGCATCATGCCGAAAAAGATCGGGTGGTCGAGCGGCCCTTGCGCTCTCTTGAGGCCCCAGCGATAGCCTTCCCCCGTCTCAAGAATCGGGTAGGTCTTACCGAGCGCTCGGTTGACGATATGAAACTTCGTCACCGCTTCAAACAGGGCGAATGCGGAAAGGCCCATCAATAGTTTCGCCGAGGTTGGCAGGCAGCGCCTGATATCGGCCACGGAGCCGAAATAGTAGCGTCCCACAAAATACGGCAGCACCCAGCGCCTGGCGATGTCGGGCGCGGTCAATGGGCCGAAACGTCCAATACGGTATTGCGAGTACACTTGAACGAGAAAAAGAATGATCACCACGAAGTCGGAAATCAGGGGCAGGACATGAAGCTTGAGCCCCACATTTCCTCGCGCCTCTTTCTCACCGAAAGCGACGACCGCCGTAAGTCCGGCCAAGCCCGCGACCGTTCGCATATCGAGGGTCAGCGATCCGAACGTGAAGGTCACCCAGATCGGCATCGCCAGCATCGCGACCAACCAACCGAACCAAAGCCCCTCTCGCCCCCCCTTCGCCGCGGCGGTTGCGAATGTCCCCACCACGAGGAACAGGGACATGAGATAGAACATCAGCCGGCGATCCCCGACGCGGCGAGAGGTCGGGTGGATCGCGTTTCCGCAATCGCCGAGAGCAACTCGATCGAGGGAGGAGCGGATGCCGGCTCTGAAACGGCGGTGTGGAATAATCTTTCGAGCCGACTGACCGCTTCATCAAGCCCGAAATGTTCCAAGGCCCACTCCCTTCCCTGGCGACCAAGCCGCGCCGCAAGATCGGGCGAGGTTAGTAACAGCCCGATGGCATCCGCCAGGTCCTCAACATCTCCGGGCTTCACGAGCAGGCCTGTTCGACCGTTGAGGATGATGTCGGGGATACCGACAAGCTCCGTCGAAACGGCGGGAATTCCACAAAGAAGCGCCTCGATAAGCACTTGTGGGAGCCCATCCATATCGCCGTCTCGATCACGGACGCAAGGAAGCGCGAAGATCCCCGCCGAACAAAGCAGACCGGGAAGATCTTCCTGTAGGACGGGTTCACCCGTGATCCGCACGAGATCGTCGAGCCCAAGTCTTGTGACCTCGGCGGCCAGACGTTCCCGTTCCGGTCCTGATCCAGCGATCACGCATTCGAAACGATGCCCCGCAGTGCGGAGGATGGCACAGGCTGCGATCAAGTCATGAAACCCTTTTTTCTCGACGAGTCGTCCGACCCCCACGATTCTGGGTCGAGCCGACGGCATTTGTGGTGGCTCGATCGTGAATCGCTCGGTATCGATGCCGCAATAAACCACTTTAAGCCGAGCGGGATCAGCCCCGAGATCGATGTAGAGGCGACGGTGATATTCTGAAATGCAAACAATGAATCGCGCCCGACGGACTTTCGCCAGCAGGGCGACTTTATGCACGAACAGGTCATTGGCATGCCCTGTGAAACTGAATCCCACACCCAATAACTCGGCCGCATGCATCGCGACGGACGTTGCCGTGTGAGCCCAGTGTGCATGAATATGACCGATCGGTCGATTCCGCCACCGCATCGCCAGCACAAGTGCAGGCAGGATTTGATAGAGCAGCGTAAGGCGTTCGCGTAATCCCTCGGCCGGTCCGAAAGCCGCCTTGAAGATCATCGACCAGTACCGGCGTC
>JAYVYS010000315.1:0-4753 GCA_043784005.1 Isosphaeraceae bacterium | reverse complement strand
ACATAACAAATATTATCGGACAGTGCCGCCGCCTAAAAACAAGGCGAATGCCTCTCCTGCGGCTTCGCAAGACGACCTGACAGGTGGTTAACGTGGCTGCATAAACCGTGACAAATCGCTCCGAACTTAACAGGTCTACAGGGGTGAGAAACTCTTTACAGAGAGCGTGTTTTGTAAAGATTCGCTCGGTCAACCGCCAAATGGCGGCTGGTGACATGAATGTTGGTTCTACGCCTACTTGAATGAGCGGGACTTGTGCGGTGTCACCGCGCCAGGACCAAAAGGAAGAAATGGGAGAAGATTGGGCCCGCCCGAGCCTTAATCCTGCACGAACAGAGAAGAAAGCGAGGCCCAGAAGGCCCCGGTAGGATTGCACAATCACACGAGCGCAGTACCGATCACGAGGACGGGCTGTAGTGGCTTTAGCGATCGTGCGTCCTAGGTGGTGCAAACTCCTCTGCCGTCCGTCCAATTACCGTCGACCGGTCCCGCCGTGGCCGATACATAACGGAAGACTAGACCGACCCGCAATCAAGGAGATTGGGGTGAAGCGATGAGGAAGGTACGTTCGCGAGCGGCGTGGTTGTTCGCTCTGGCGATACTCGGCAAGTCCGCGCATGCCGGGGCCGAGTCGCCCGGTCCGAAGGCGATACCACCCCAGCCCGCAGGTGTTAGGGGACCCGGCTCGCGCGTCCGCACGCTGTCGGACGACTTACCCTCACAGGGTGCTCCGGCGGCCTTGCAGGGCGACGATGCGACAGTCCCGGGCATGGTCGGAACCCCTTCGACCACGAATGCGAATAGGCCGCCCGAGCCGGCTGTTCGGCACGGCTTGACCTCCCCCAACACCTCCACCGTGTCTGCCGCTCCGGGTGTGACTTTGTCCGGGGTGATCGGCACGGCCCTGAAGGCTAATCCCGACCTTCGCTCGGCCACGGAACGAATCCGGATCGCCGACGCGACCCTCGACAGGGCACGCGCCGAGTTCTACCCGAAGCTTTCGCTGACCGAGGCCTTCGTTGATACGAACATCGCCGGGCTCGCGTTCTTCCTGCAAGTGAATCAAAGGCGTGTCAACCTCTCACAGAATTTTAATCATCCAGGCTTTGTCGGGAACTTCAGCACGCTGCTGACCCTCCAGCAGAACTTGTACGCTGGCGGTCGCCGGAACGCCGAGGCCCTCTCGGCCGAGGAACAAGGGCGCGCGGCCTCATTCGCTTTGGCCGCCGCGAGAAACGAACTGGTGTTCCGGGTCGCCGAGTCTTATTTCCGACTCCTTCAGGCGCGTGAACTCGTGGAGAGCCGGTCCGCGGCGGTCAGCCAAGTCGAACGGCACGTATCGCTGGTTGGGTCGCGATACGACAACGGCACCGCCGTGCGCTCCGACGTCCTTTCAGTCGAGGTCAAACTCGCCGAGGCCAAGGAAGGATTGATTACCGCGACGAATCAGCTGGAACTGACCTGGGCCATCCTCGAGAACGTGACGGGCTGCAGACTTCCCCACGAGCTGGCGTCCAGAGCCGAACCAGCCCCTTGGTCCGCCCGCGTCGATGCTGTTGAGGCGGCCATCGCCGAGGCGGCAAGCCGTCGTCCGGAGCTTGGAGCTTCCCTGAGTGAGGTTCGCGGGGCGGCACATCAGGTCGAATCGGTCCGTTCCGGCAATCGACCGAGCATCGACTTCATTGGGAACTTCAGCACGTTCGACATCAACCGCAACAGCGGCGGCAACGGTCTCTTCGTGGGACTGATCGCCTCCATGAACGTGTTCGATGGTCATCGGACGAAAGCCCAGGTTTCCCGTGCGTCGGCCCGTGTGCGTGAATTGCAGGCCCAGCACCAGCGCCTGCTCATGGATATCGAACTGGACGTGCGCCGGGCTTACCTCGCGTTGAAAGACGCGGACGGACGACTGCAGGTCTCGGGCCAGGCCGTCGAGCAAGCCGCGGAGAGCCAGCGCGAGATCGAGGACCGTTACAACGATCAAAAGGCGACTATCACCCAGCTCATCGACGCCCAGGTTGCGGCAACCAGCGCGAGGGTCCGCCGGGCCAACGCGGCAGCCGACGTCGAAATCGCTCGGGCCGGTCTCGAGCGGGTGGTTGGCCGGTTGGACGTGATACTCCTACGCTGAAGTCGCATCGAGGGGTCAGGCCGGCATCTCGCTCGAACTCGCCGGATGGACCGCCCACGTCTCCTGGCCACAACTTGACTCGGACTTTGTTCCTCGGGAAGACGTGCCGCTCTCCTGGACTGAGGTTGACGCCGGTCAAAAAGACGGATGTCCCGATGACACCGCGATCGGCTACGCCTCGTCTTCAAGCAACCCGCCGAGCGGAGGCGGGTTGAGTTGATTCCTGTTTGGCTATATAGTTAAAATGTTATCGGAGATCGGTGAACCTTCCATACCTGAGCCATTCGTAGCGGGTCAACGGCGGACGAGTGTGTGCGGCAACCGTTTCCTGACTACGAGGATCATTCGGAATTCCCCCGTCGCCGAACATGACGACACGGCCCCCTTCATGACCGTTCACGCTGCTCAAACAACATTGTGGAGTGAAGACACCGTAATCGTACAATTACACACCAGGAAGCCTTCGGGTTGACTGACCGGCCCCGCGAATTCCCATCCACGGGAACCACAGAATGGGAAGGAAGATGGGGGCGACACTCTTCGGAGGACGGCGATGAGCATCCAGTCGATCGAACCGAAGCAGCTCTACGAGCTGATGCTGTCCGGCGCGCGAAGGGTCGACCTCATCGACGTCCGGACCCCGGCCGAGTATCACGAGGTCCACGCAGAGCGAGCACGACTCATGCCGCTCGACGCGCTCGACCCTGAGGCGGTGATGGCGGGCAGGGTGGCAGCGAAAGCCGAGCCGCTCTACGTCATCTGTCGCTCCGGGGCCCGCAGTTGGAGGGCTTGCGACGCGTTCCTTTCGGCCGGATTCGGAAACGTCGTTAACGTGGCAGGTGGGACGTCGGCCTGGGAAGACGCCGGACTGCCCGTCGTGCGGGAAAAGCTGGCGGTCTCACTCGCGAACCAGGTATGGGTGGGCCGGTCTGATCATCTTGCTCGGCACCTACCTGGGACAAGTCGTGCATCCCTGGTTCTACACCTTACCGGCCGTGGCCGGATCGGCCCTGTTGATCACGGGCATCCGGGACGATAACAGCCTGGAAGTCATCTTGGCCGGGATGCCGTGGAATCAGGAAAGGGAGGATTGGACCGGCAACACGCCCTGAGACCGCCAGTTCGCGGGCTATTGATCTCGGGCTCTGATTGCGCCCGGCAGGTCCGCAAGATCAGCCCGTCCACTCCAATGATAGTGGTCGCACCTCATCAAGGAGCAGTTCAGCGGTCGTCGGTGTTCTGAGTGGCAACGGAACAAAACATGAATAAAACGCATGCCACATTATGTACTTAATTACTTGACGTGAAAATGCACAAATTGATCATCGCGCCTTTCACGGTGTCGTTCACGACGAGGCAACAGACCGTCGCGTAACCGAGTATCGCGAGCATCTGATCCCACGGAAGCGGAGTGAAGTCCGGGAGACCCACGAACGTCCGTCCGGTCCCAGTGAACGCATCTGCCGCAAGGGCCAGCAGAAGTGTCTTGCTGGGACCCGTCAGCCAGAAACACTCGCGGTCTCTCGCTGGCACGACGGAAGAGACGACGGAGTAGAGCAGCGTCAGAAAGCTAAAGGTGTAAAAAGCTCTGTTGTTCGTCGCCAAGCCAGAGCGTGACCAACCACAGGACAAGAAGAGGAGAGCCTCCGCCGGATGGGTCCCGAGGGATGGCATGAACCAGCCGAGACGATTAGCCCGGTGCCGCGTCCGCCGACCACTCCCCCCCGGTCATGGTCGAAGCGGACGCGGCTGCCGGAGCCAAGTGTTTCAGCGGGAACAATGTGGCGGTTCGCCCACTGCCTGGTTCCATGGCATCTTGGCGATTGTCCACGATAGTGGGCAAATGTCGGTGATCCCGGCGAAGATCAGCCCGGCCCCGCAGTACGCCGACAATGCGTAAAACCACGGGTTTACGAGGTAACCGAGCACTGCTCCCAGCAGGACGAGGACACCAGTCACGGTACGTACCTGCCTGTCCAGCGGAAGAACGTATCGGCCCTGCACGAGCGGCAGTCCCGCTTTTTCCCAGGCGAGCGTGCCCCCTTCGACGTTAACCACCAGGTCGCCGAACCCGGCCGTTGTGAATGCCGCGCAGGCCTTTTCCGACCGGTTGCCCGAGCGGCACACGACGTAGAACAGTTCGCCCTTCGACTCGCGGGCGGAGACAACCGCCTTTGGGTCGAGCGATTCGAGTGGCTGCGACCGCGCGACCGGAATGTGGGCCGAGCGGTACTCGGCCGGCGTCCGGACATCGATCACTTCGACCGTCCTCCCGCTTTGGAATATCTCCTGGAGCTGCCTGGGTGTGATGGTCCGAGTCGTGCTCATGGCGATCGTCGATCTCCGTACCCAAAGCGTCGCGGTCTCGCGGGCGGGGTCAAGGCTTGAAATAGGAATAACCGTCCTGCTGACGGCACACGACCTCGAAGGCGCCTGACGGAACGGTCGTCACCCCCAGGAGCAGGTCCGCGGGGCGGATGGAGCGTTGCTTCATCGTATTCTGGCAAGCGATGAATTGAACACCCTTTTTCTCAAGCACTTCGACCGCGCCGGCGTGTCCAGTCTTGCCCTTCTCCAGGAGGACAATACCGTCGGAGTGACAGACAACCTCGACCTCGACAG
>JAYVYS010000314.1:0-2714 GCA_043784005.1 Isosphaeraceae bacterium | reverse complement strand
GCGAGGCTCATGTGACTGAGAAGGGCTCGACCTTCGAGAGCTTCGAGCACCACCTGAACCCGCGCGGAAGGCCGTTTCCGATTGGTCGCATCGACAGAGCCGACCAACGGCCCCAGAAATAGCTTGAGCTTGGACACGTATCGCACTCCCTTACGTCTCGGAATACGAGAACCCGACATCATGGAACCAGAGAGGTGGCATCGAAAACTACCACAGGTCTTTTTTCGAGGCGGGAAGAGGGCGAGAAAACCAGGTCACATGATTCCGCGGCGACCGCCTGGGACGGTTGTACAGATCTCGCCGGGTTTATCTCATGGAGCCAGGATCGGATTGGAAAGGGTCGAGAGGGAGGAGATGTTGGCGAGACAAACGAGCCAAACCGACGGAAACGGCCTGTTGAATTGACGGTGATCGACCGATCAGTGAGTGACGGAACGTCCGCGCATCCGCAAGGCGAACGGTCGACGTGACCGCGCCGCCGTCGCCGGAAGTTGATTCGCGCCTTGATTCGCGTCCGAGGTGAACCAGAGAATTCGAAGCATGAGTGTTGTCGCGGTGAGGTACCAAACCGCGATACCGAGTCCGAGTACGCCGAATTCTCCCAACGATCTTTTCAGCAAATAATGCGAGCAGACCAATATCGCGGGGATGCAAGCCAGTACAACCGCCGTGCGCGGGCGTCCTCGGCTCTCCATCCAACGCGGCACGCCGAGAATCGCGGGCAATACCATCATGTAATAGTGCGTCCAGGCAACGGGAGAGATCAGCAGCATTCCGAGGCAGGCGAGACCGAACACGGCCGTTTGTCCGGGCAGGTCGTTACGCTCGATCGTAAGAGCCAACGCAAGCAGGAGAATCAACATGAGCCCTTGAATCACTTGAACGACCCGATGCGTGCCGATGTCGGCCCGACGTACCTCGGCGAAAGCGCGGTCGATCGCCCACCGGCGCTCTTGCCCGTTCTTCGCGAATTGCAGAAGCCCAGCACGCTGATTCGCGAGTTCCTGGAATCGGAGGTTCGTCGCCAGTGAATGAGCGGCGTTGATAAAGCTCTGGTTGGAAGGGCTGTCGATGTGAAAGCCCGACTCTTGCGCGGGGTCGCGATTGGTCACGACCTTTCGAACCCACGTGTCGAGATGCCCGATGTTCGCGCCCCAGCCCAGCACCCCTGTCGGGATCGCGAACAAAAATAGGCAAACTCCAAACAACAATCCCAGCCCCAGCGATGCCACGCCCGATCGCTCTTTTGGAGACCCCCAGGCACGTCCGCCCCTCTGCCAGAACAGGACCGCGACGGGCAATGCCGGGATCAGCTTCACAACCGCCGTCCACGCGAGGACGACCCCGCCCAGAAACGTCCAGGCTCGACCTCGATCCTTCAACACCAGCCGGAAACCGAGAAGAAGCCCGTACAGAAGCGCAATCCCAAGTTGCCCGCGCTGCAGGCATTCCAGCGCCGGTACTGCCACCGCCCCCGCAATCCCGTAAGCGACCCACCAACTCAGCGTGCCGGTCTCCGTCTTCGTGTTCGCATTCACGAGACGCCAGATCCGCCTCGCCTCGCCATAGCAACCAAATCCCAGCGCCACGCTGACAACGTACCAGACGAACACCTGCGAGACCGTGTCGAGCCTCGCCAGGGGGGCGACACTGAGCGCGAAAATGGGGGGATAGAGATAGAACCACCCACGGGGGTTCTTGACCGAATAAGGGTCTCGGCCGTCAAAAAACGCCGCTCCCGCCTCGGTGAAGACCGTGAAGTCCGTTCGATGGACTTCCAGATGCTTAGCATCAACCTTGCCTCGATTCGCGACATCCAGATAGAACCAGACGGCCAGGCAAATCAGGATCAAGGCCGCCGCGTCGCGGTGTCTCATCTCGGAAACACGAGTCGGTTGGCGAAGCCACTTCCAGGCCCACCAACGTTCGGTCAGGTCGTCGGCATGTCGTCCCGTTCCAGCCAATGCCGTCCCCTTTGACTGCGTTCCGACCTCGTACGGCCGGTTTGATCGCAAAAGTCGGATCATCGCGATGATCGGCAATGGCGCTCTCGCGGCATGACTTAGATCTAATGGGCAGCGTGTTTTCAGGAAAAAACAACGCCATCATAATAAAGTGCGAGTTTTAGTCAAAGTAGATAGTTTGATCGGCTTGAAACCGTCCGCGAAAATCCGACGAAGAACCAGCTTGCCAACACGCTCGCTTCGATTACAATACCTACCGTTCGGTATAGAGAAATGGTAAGTCATTGTTCAGGGTGAGCCTCAAGCATGGTGTCGGTTTCTCCGGAAAAGGCTGAGTCGAGCGAGGTGGCGCGTCATGTCGCGAGAACGGCGGCACGGCTCTTTGCGAGCCAAGGTTATGACGCGACGTCGGTCCGAGAAATCGTTGAGGCCGCCGGTGTGACCAAACCAACTCTTTATTACCACTTCGGTAGCAAAGAAGGTCTGGCGCAGGCGTTACTCAAACCCCTCTCGGTTCTTGGAGAGGCCCTTCAGGCAATCGCCCGGGACGAAGGGGAGCCGATCGCGACGTTAATTCGTCTCTTCGAGTCGCATTTCGCGTTCTGTCGCGAAGAGCCTGACCGGGCCCGGTTTTACTTCGCGATCGCCTTCGGTCCCCATTCCAAGGGACTCTCCGAACAACTGATCAAGTTCGGCTGTCAACGTGACGCTCCGATCGTTGAAATCATCGCGCGTTTGGCACATGCGGAA
>JAYVYS010000313.1:0-2508 GCA_043784005.1 Isosphaeraceae bacterium | reverse complement strand
TCTGGTTCACGTCGAGCTTGCCGAGCGTGATCGCGTTAGGGTCGGCAGGTTGGGGCGGAATCTCGGGGGCGGCTTGCGCCTTGAGGGGTGGTTCGGTGGGTGCCGTTCTCGGCGGGGCTCCGTCATAGCTGACATTCTTGAAGGCGGCCGCGACGAGGGCTTCCTGATTCGGTGTGCTCATGGTGCATCATCCTTGATGTGGGGCGGGACATGGCCCGCCCCTGGTTTCGTTACGCGGCCTTCTTGGCTTTTTTCGCCTTGGCGGGGGTCGGCTCGGGAGTTTCCCTGAACGCCATGCCTTCGGGCAGCCAGTTCTTTATTCGCTCGCTCTGCTCCGGCGTCGTACCCGGACGGTTCGGCTCGTTGAACACCTTGTGCAGCTCACCAGCGATGTCGCCCTTCTTGGCATTCGCGTTGTTCCGGGCCCATTGCTCGCCGCGATCACCGCCGACAAGCTCCTTGCCTATCTCGAGCAACTGATCCTTCGTCACGCGGCCCAGGTAGGCATCCTTGGTCGGTCGCCAGTATTCCGCCACATTCGCCCCCGTCTGTGACAGGGCCACATCGTAGGCGGTCGCCTCCCCGCCGTTATCCAGCTTCGGCTGCAAGGTGAGGGCGACGCAGTAGGCCAAGAGGGATTGCTTCTGGTAATCCGAGATCCCTTGGAAGGCTGCGAACTGGCTCGCTTCCGTTTTCCCCTTCAACCAATCGGTTGGGAGCGCCTTCGACAGCGGCTCCATCTGCGACCGGATGAAGCCACTGGCATCCGCGCTGGCGTTCCCCGCAAAGTTGCGGCTGAACGATACCTGCGGGCCGTCGTAGGTGGAACGCGCGGTCAGGGCGTTCTTCGCCGCCTTGAACACCAGCAGGTCGAAAGCAATGGCCGGGTGCTTGGCGATCTCGGCCTGGGCCACGCCGAGCCGGTAGGCTTCGAGGTCGCGTTTCAGCGACTCGGACATGCCCTTGGGCTTTTCGGGCTCGTCAGGCTCCTCGTCGGCTCCTTTGGCCCTGGCGGCTGCCTTCTTGTCCTCCGGCCTCACCAGACCCTTCTCGATGCGCAGCGTGCCGTTGCCGTCAATCGAGACGTAGCAGCCAGCTGTCTTCATTTCCTCGGGGTCGAAAGCGACGAAGGATTCGAGCTTTTCGTCGAGCTCTTCAAGCTGCTTTTCGAGGTCATCGCGACATTTCTCGAGCGATTCAGACACTTCCTCGTCCTCGCCGTCGTCATCGTAATAAGCCTGCTCCGCGGCTTCAGACTCGGTTTCGAGCTTCGCCTTGAGGTCAGTCAGCTCCTGAGGCGCGTCGACCGGACTGGACTCGATCTCGCCGCAACGGCGTGTGAAGTCCCAATCATGCTCGATGGCGATTTCGACCCATGCCCACCCTTCGCCCCTCAGCTCGTCGGCAGCTGCTTCGAGCTTTTCACCGGCGAGTCGGTGCAGCACATCTGGGTTCTCCAGGTAAACACGATCACCGAACAGATCGGTCTTCGTGAACCCTCCGGCGGCTGTGTACGCCTCAAGGCCGACGAATTTCGCGAGTTTGTCGTTGCCGATCACCGTGCCTTCGGTCAAGGCCCGACGGATGGAATGTGCATTTTCACGGTCCCATTTCGACAACGACTCGTAGACGGCCATCTGCTTCTGCTGGTCGTCAGTGACGGTGAAGGCCATCAGGCATTCGAGTGTCAGGTTCTCGGCGCGGTACTCGGCCAGCAAATCAGGAGCGGCCTTTCCGAGTTTGAGACGTTGCCAGACGTGCTTTTCGGTGGAACCGAACCGTTCCGCGATGAACCCAACCGAGCGACCCGCTTTGTAGAGGGCGGCAAACGCCTCGAACTCATCTGCGGGATGCATGGCTAGCCGGACGATGTTCTCGGCAAGGCTCATTTCCTCAGCGTGTTCTTCACTCACAACCTGGCAGGGCACGGCGTGGTCGTCGGGAAGCTTTCCCTCGGCCAGCAGGGCTTTCATGGCTTCGAGGCGGCGGGCACCCGCGATGACGAGGTACTTGCCCTTCTTGCCCTCGGTGACGACCAGGTTCTGCATCAGGCCGTGGGCGATGATGGACGACTTCAGTTCCTCGTCTGCGGTTGCTGATGCCGTTTTTCTGACATTAAGGGGGGATTTGACGAGCTTAGCTAATTCAATGTATTGGTTTGACATAATCGCAACTCCATTTGCGGTTGAGAATGTGGGGCGGTTGTGAGCCGCCCCATTTTCGTATCATGGCTAAACAGCTCATTCAACTGTTCATTGATCTATTCAGTGGGGCCGGTGTTACCCGGCCCCGGTAGGCGGTTAGGCGGCTTCGAGAACTTGAGCAACCAGTTCTTCGGATGCCATCTGGCTTTCGCTCTGGCTGCGGTACCAGTGCCCATTGTCGTACCGATAACCGGCGGCTTTCAGTGCGCGGCGGCGTTCTTCAGAGGGCACACCCTCGAAGGTGACGGCGACGGTTGAAGTCTGGCGGATGATGGCGATAGGTTTAGATTCAATCATAAGATTC
>JAYVYS010000312.1:0-2003 GCA_043784005.1 Isosphaeraceae bacterium | reverse complement strand
GCAGAGCAAGCCGAACTCATTTAAGACCCTGAAGTTCACCTGCCTGCTCGACACCGACGGCACGACGAAGAACGTCACACTCACCGAGGAATTCCTCGTTGGCCCTCGTGACCTCTCGCCACAAAGCAAGTTGGTGCAATGGATCAACACAAAGCTCGGCGAGGACCCGGCCGTGACAGCCTGGGACGCGACGATGCTCGAGGCCGCCCGCAAGGCATCGGATGACCCCGACATGGACCCGATCTGCAAGCTGATTCTCCTGAACGAGCTCCTCAAAACGGCGGCGGACGGGAGCCAAGCCCTCAGCGAGGCATTGGGGCCGACACTCACCGCGGTAGCGCGAGCCTCCGCCTTTCGTACCGTCCGATGGCTCGACCCGGAAGCCCGGGTCGACGAACAACGGGCCAGTGCCGACGCCATCGTCAAGAACCTCCCGCCCTGGACCCAGATCGCCAGTGCCGCAGCCGTGGCCGACGCCAGGCTGCTCAAGTCGGTCGGGGAGACTCACCGGCCGGTCGGCTGGATCAGCCGTAAGTCGCCGGGATTCGCCGTGCGGTTTGTCGATCAGAACGCAAAGCCCGAAGATCTGCCGCTGTTCGTCGCCACTCCCGATCGCGGGAACGGGGTGTGGAAGACACTGGGACGGGTTGTGAATGGCGCGGGTGACCTGGTCCCCGAAGACCCGTCATTGGCGGCCGAAGGGCGGCTTGTCTTCATCCGCTCCGCAGCCTCAGACAATACTCAAAGGAACGATCGATGAATGACGCGGACCTGGGCTGGTTCGTCAGGAGCCGCGGCCGAGTCCTTGGCCCGTTCCAGCTTGCACAGTTAGAAGTGCTTAAGAACCAGGGCCGCTTGGCGAAATTCGACGAACTGTCGCGCGACCGCCGGGCTTGGGTTCGCGCGTCGTCGCTTCCCGAGCTCTTCCCACCCCCCGCGCCCCCTTCAGAAGGCACTGCGAGCTTGGTGGTGGCTGGGTCCGCCCAGCCGGTCGACGCGAACTACAGGGTCACCGGCGGTGATCCCGCGACCGAAGAGGCGACGGGATGGTTCTACATCGGCGACGCGGGCCAGGTCGGTCCGCTTACCCTGTTGGAGATGATCGGCCTCGGCCGGACGGGTGTCCTCCGGGCAGAGACGTTCGTCTGGAACTCCAACCTCACCGACTGGATTCCCGCTCGCGATGTGCCCGCGCTGGGGCTCACATCGGCCTTGACGGCCGCGGCCACGCCGATGGCCGCGGGCGTGACGCTGGCTCTCGCCGGGTTTGTTCTCGGGGTGCTGGGTCTCCTCTGCGGCGCGATGGCGTTTCTCACCTCGGCCTTTATCTCGGGTTCCGAACAGAACCGCACGTTATTGATGGTGATCTTCCTTGGATTGGTCGGAGCCTGGGGGATCAGCTCGTTGCTGGCGGTAATCCTCAGTTCGATTGGGATGGTCCGGATCAATCGGGCCGGTGGCGAGCGCCGGGGATTCGGGCTGGGTCTGGCGGGAATGGTGATGGGAATCGTGGGGACACTCGGTCTTCTGGTCCTGATGTTCTCGGTGGCACTCGGGGTGATGGCGTCGAAGGGGGCCGCCCGCTAATACCGATAGGCGAGGTTGGGACGGACGATCGTTCGTTGGGGATGAGGAGACGTCGATGTCGCGGATGGTCCCGGGTGCGTGCGGGCACGTGCTCAAGCGGGGTGAGGAGCACAATGACTCATCATGATTGATCATCGAAACGAAGAGAGCCGTTCCTGAGATCAAATTTCCCCCCCTGTCGCTCCATTGGTCTCTACAAGAATATCCGATTATGATACACGACCTCGCATGCACTCAATTCGACAACGCTTTCTCCCAAACTTCGCGAAGCTTATAACATACTCATCAAGGGATTCGGGAAAACCGGGTCGTCCACTTGTCCAGGGCCTGGGGCCACGGTCGCGGGGCTGAAGCCCGCGTCGTTCGCTCAAAAGTTGTGGCGGTTTTGCAGCGATGTACGAGTCGAGACGGCGGCC
>JAYVYS010000311.1:0-8197 GCA_043784005.1 Isosphaeraceae bacterium | reverse complement strand
GACCATGTGGTAGAGCGTCGCGCCCAGGCTGTAGATGTCGGCTCTGATGTCGACGTCAACTTGCCCGCGAACCTGCTCGGGACTGATGTAATAGGGCGTGCCGATCGCCATCCCGGCTTCAGACATGGCCCATTTCTCATCGGCGGTGAGGCGTGCGAGGCCCAGGTCGGCGAGTTTGACGTTTCCATCTCTAGTGAGAATGACGTTCTCGGGCTTGATGTCGCGGTGAATCAACCCACGGGAATGAGCGTGCTTTAACGCTTCGGCGACGGCCAAGACAATCTTTAACGCGGTCTTCTCCTCGAAAACCTTGCTCTTGTCGAGCTCATCCTTGATTGTTCCCCCCTCGACATACTCCATCACGAAATAGTGATGCCCCGAGACCTCACCCGCGTCGATCGCGTTCACGATATTGTTGTGCGAAAGCTTGGCGGCGATCTTGGCTTCACGGTCAAATCGCTTGATGAATTCTCTGTTCTGTGCAAGGGCATCGAGCAAGATTTTCACCGCGACGATTCGATCCACACTCGTCTGTCTTGCCTTGAAGACGATCCCCATCGAACCTTTACCGAGTTTCTCAATGATCTGATAGCCGGGAATCTCGAACTTCTTGTTGGATTCGCCCACTTCTTTCAAAAGCCGGGCGGTCTGGCTCTTGGTCAACACTCGGGCCTCGACCATGATTTCGAGCAGGCCCTTCGTGTCTTCACCTTTCGCCACGATCTTGGCTCGATGCGCCTTGCACATTTCGATCTCGTTGTTTGTGGCGAGACCGCGGCGAAGGATCGATTTTTCTAAATTCAGTTCATCAAGTGAAGAGAGGCTCTTGGAATCCTTGACGGGGGGATTGCTCTCGGTCGAGGTGGCCATCAAGCCGTCTCCCTAGATGAATCACGAAACCCTTTAGGGGGAGTTGCGAACCTTCCCGGAACCATCGCGGACGTGTTTGAACCGAAGGAGCGGCCAAAGCGCTGGTTGGACGAAATCGGCGTCGAGAATGGAATCCCAGTCCCCAGCGCGGCAAGCATTTCCTTACGGTATCAGGGATTATGAGGCCCGCCGCGCCATTGTCAACGCTTTTCTCCCGCGCTGAGAATGCTTCGTCGAAACCCTCCAACTCCCGATCCTTGTGCGAGATTAGAACGGCCGTTATCATCAATTTGTGACATGACGCGGGCCGATCGATCGCAAAATCGACGTCTTACACGTTGTCTAAAATCTTCATCTCGTCGCGACGCTGGAGGCGGTTTTGGCCAAGATTGGTGTGATCGCAGGGGATGGTGTCGGTCCGGAAGTGGTCAGGGAGGGCCTTGAGGTTCTCTCCGAAGCCGCGGCAAAGGATGGCTTCAAATACGACCTCATCCCGTTCGACCTCGGCGGCGAGCAATTTCTCAAAACCGGAGAGGTCTTGCCCGAAGAGGCGATCAACGGCCTCCGCGATTGCGACGCGATCTTTCTGGGCGCTGTGGGACATCCCGGAGTCGCGCCGGGAATCCTTGAGAAGGGGATTTTGCTTAAATTGCGCTTTGAGTTTCACCAATACGTGAACCTCAGGCCAGTCCGACTTTATCCCGGTGTCGAAACGCCGATCAAAAATAAAGGTCCGCAAGATATCGACTTTGTCGTCGTCCGAGAAAATAACGAAGATCTCTACGTCGGGGCGGGCGGGTTTACTCGCAAGGGGACTTCCGAAGAAGTCGCCATCCAGACCTCGATTAATACACGGGTCGGTGTCGAGCGTTGCCTGCGTTTCGCGTTTGATCTGGCCCGGGCGCGAGGCCTGGTTCGGCCCTTTCGGGGGCTGTCGGCGGAGGAGCGTTCGCGAGGACTGACCGGACAGGTCACGATGGTTGCCAAGACGAACGTCCTGACCTTCGCTCACGACCTCTGGATGCGGGCTTTCACCGAAGTTTCTCAAGACTACAGTGAGATCAAAAGCGATTATCAGCACGTGGATGCCTGCTGCATGCGGATGGTCGTCAACCCCGAGCGATTCGACGTGATCGCCACGACCAATATGTTCGGTGACATCATCACCGACCTGGGAGCCGTGCTTCAGGGTGGGATGGGGCTGGCCGCCTCGGGCAACTTGAACCCGTTGAGGACCGCGCCCAGCATGTTCGAACCCGTGCATGGCTCGGCGCCCGACATCGCGGGCAAAGGGATCGCGAATCCGATCGCCGCGATTTTCTCGGTGGCGATGATGCTGGATCACCTGGGAGCCGCGTCCACGGCCACCCGGATCCGCGCGGCCGTCGCTCGTGTTCTTGAGGAGGGCACACCCCGAACCCCCGACCTTGGAGGAAATGCGACGACGGTTGAAGTTGGCCGCGCCGTACGCCAGGCACTCGCCTAGATAAGGCTGGTTTGTGAGCCCGGAAGTAGACAGGAGCGGCGAGGCGACTCTAGGCGTTCGCGGCCGGATGTTTTCAACGTGTCGGATCGACGCGAATGAGCTTCCGCCCCTGCGATCCCGTAAAGAACGGGACGTGCCTTTGACTTGACTCCCACTCCCTTCCGGAGGAGAGCCTCGCCCATGAGCCTCGGCGCAATTCACGCCCTCGACGCCAGCGTCCTGGTCCTCAACAAGTTTTACATGGCGGTGCACGTCATCCCCGTACGACGTGCATTTTGCCTGCTGGTGAAAGATCTCGCCGAAGTCGTCACGGTCGACGACGGCCACTATTCCTCCTTTAATTTTCAGAGTTGGCGCGAGGTTTCCGAGGCTCGAGCGCGCTTCAAGGGCCCCGACGACGAATTTATTCGCACGGTTCAGTTCGAGATTCAGGTCCCCCGCGTGATCCGGCTTCTCACTTATGACCGGATTCCTCGCCAGAAGGTCAAGTTCAATCGGCGCAACATCTTCGCGCGCGATGGCAACCGCTGTCAGTATTGCGGAAAACGCTTTCCCACCAACGAATTGAGCCTCGACCACGTCTTGCCTCGAAGCCGGGGCGGTGGTGCCAACTGGCTGAACATCGTTTGTGCCTGTCTCAAATGCAACGTACGCAAAGGGGGCCGCACCCCGTGGGAAGCGGGAATGCGCTTGATCCATGAGCCTGAACAGCCTCGGACGAGCCCCGTACTGAGCCTCAAGCTCGCGAATCGTCGTTACAAAAGCTGGAAGTCGTTTCTCGATCACGCTTACTGGTCGGTGGAATTGAGTTGAGCGCTCAGTGTCTCGACTGCGCCCCGAGCAGTCGATTGCCGGGTTCTGACAACCGTAAAAATTCGTTGCGAGATTGCATGGCTTTTCGATCGAAGATCGTTTAGTTTCGAGAATGAGGATGTTGTCGTTTCTCCGCACGTCTCAGTTTTTCGAGGATCGATTTATGCGCGGGACTCTGGAGAACGGTCGGTCGAGATCGGGTTTTACACTGATCGAGCTTTTGGTGGTGATTGCCATCATCGGTGTTCTCGTTGCGTTGTTGCTTCCGGCGGTTCAGCAAGCGCGTGAGGCGGCTCGTCGGGCGCAGTGCATCAATAATTTGAAGCAGCTCGGCCTTGCGGCACAAGAGTATCACGACTCGTTCCAATCGTTCCCGGGTGGGTGGTATTGTGGCGCGACCTATCTCGATCCCAAGTCCCAATCGTTCATGATTGATACGTTTTGCGTCGGACCTGCGAATCCTTACCAGTCGTATCACTGGAGCGGGATGCCGGGTCTGTTTCTCAAGATTGAACAAAACAACCTATGGAACATGACGAATTTTAACCTGACTCCATACGATCCATCGAATACCACGAGTTTCCGAGTCTCGGTTCCCGGCATCGTTTGCCCTTCAAATCCTCGGGCGGGCTCGGCCGGGAATAGCCCGTCGGGTGCGGTGCCGACTCCTTCGGTAGCGCTTTCCGACTATCGAGGCAACATGGCCGCTGGCATGGTGTTGCCCGGCTCGAATCCGAACTGCATGACGCTGGATCCGACAAATCCCGCCTGTTTGAATTATGACAATGGAGTGATGTTTCAGAACTCCGCGGTGAGCCTGGCCGACGTGACCGACGGATCGTCAAACACGGTGATCTTCGGCGAGGTGATCGACCCGTTTGGTGTCTGGCCCGACGGTCCGCACGCCGTGGTGCGTACCAATAACGACCGCTCGATCAACAAGCAGATCAACGCGGGCGGCAAAGTTTTCTGGACCTACTGGTCGAGCAAGCACCCCGGACTCGTCAATTACGCCCGATGCGACGGCAGCGTCTCCACAGTCACCAACCAGATCAAAAAAGACGTACTGAACAAGATGATGACCCGCAACGGCGGGGAAGCGATGTCCAGCGATGAAATGAAATGAAATGAAGTGAGGCGGGGCGGTTGATACGACGGGTTTCGGAATCGGGGTTCCTTTGCGGACCCCGTTTTCGTTGATTCTCTTGGAGTCCGTGGAGCTTGCTCTCGCCGCCTCTTTGAATTCAAAGCGGCGACAAGTCTCTTCATTCTAAAACGAAAGGCTCATGATGGATTCAGGAGTCGTGGCCGAAAGGCAACCATCGAGTGCCACGGATTGTACTCAACCCGTGTGCCACAAGCATAGGCCATGACACGGGTTGAGTACAACCCGTGGCACCCGATCAGGCCTCTCTATGTGAGGTTTCGGCCCATCACCCCGGAATCCATCATGAGCCAAACGAAAAACCCCGGAGAGTTCTCCAGGGTGTAATGTATCGCGCAGGTGTCTCTGATCAATCAAAGACGTCACTTCGTCGCTTTATTGCAGGACTCACCTTCCAGAGCGTCCTTCTTCTCATTGATGACCGGGCATTCCTTGGCCATCTCGGCATTCAGCGGAGTGAAGTCTTTCCAATCCTCGGGAAGGTTATCTTCGTGAAAGATCGCCTCGACGGGGCACTCCGGGACGCAAGCCTCGCAATCGATGCATTCATCGGGGTGGATGTAGAGCATCTGCGGCCCTTCGTAGAAGCAATCCACGGGGCAGACGACCACGCAGTCCGTGTATTTACAGTCGAAGCAGGGCTCGGCGACGATGTGAGCCATTCAAAGCTCCTTACTTGTTGCAGACGTGCTCTGCGGGCGAAATGACATTACAGAGTGCCCGTGCGGACCATTCCGCGAGAAACAACCCGCCCGCGAGTCCGAAAATTCGGGCGATCCACGGGCGGGACATGGCGACGAATCTTAGACGAGGCTCCGACCGCGGTCAAGACCCAACAATCGCGTCGGCCTTTTGATCAAAATCACTCGTCACTTGGCTTTCCGCTTCGCGCTCTTGATGGCGATCGGCTGAGTGGGGACATCACCATGACCCCCGCGCTGACCGGTGGCCACCTTGGCGATCTTGTCCACAGTCTCCATGCCTTCGGTCACCCTGCCGAAGACGGCGTAGCCATACGCGTCGACCCCACCCGGCCCGAGATTTCTGCTATTGTCAACGAGGTTGATGAAGAACTGAGCCGTCGCGGAATTCGGATTGCTTGTGCGCGCCATCGCAAGCGTGCCACGCTCATTTTTGAGGCCGTTGCTCGCCTCACTTTTGATCGCCGGGTTCGTATCTTTCTCTCGCATCTTGTCGTCCATACCGCCGCCCTGAATCATGAAACCCGCCATGACCCGGTGGAAGATCAAGTTATCATAGAATCCGGTATCCACATACTTGAGGAAGTTCTCGACGGTGATCGGGGCCTTGGTCTTGTCAAGTTCGATCGTGATCGGCCCCATAGACGTCTCAAGCACGACAATCGGCTTGTCGTCATCGGCGGCCGCGCCGGCGTCCACAGCGGTCAGCGCGAAAAAGCAAGAGAAAGCGAGAACACCCAAGCCAACATAAAGCATCGGTCGTCCTTGTCTCATGGCGTTGAATCCCCAGAAGTATCCTCGTGGCCAGCCGGGACCGTCCTTCCGGCCCCGGCCGGGACGTTACGAGGTTGAATTTAGCAATCTTGAACGCGACTGTCGAGTCTCTCAGGTTCGAGCTTCGCTTAACGATCCTCCAATCGGAGGATTAATTTGCTCGAACGCTCGTGAGTCTCTGCAAGAGTGTCGTGACTTCGGCGGCCATCGCCGGATTCATCCGATCGCGCGCCTTGAAGGCCTTTTCCAGGTACGGTCTCGCCTTATCCGCGCGTTTCGGATCGCCGAGCATGAGCCGACCCATGTGATAGTTTAGCACGGGATGCTCGGGCGATTTTCCCAAGCCTTTCACATACGATTGCTCGGCGTCTCGAGCCTTACCCATCGATTCCTGGATCGCTCCCATCGTGTCGTAAAACTCACCGGGAAGCGTTGTGGGATCGACCCTCTTGATGAGAGCTTCGGCCACTTCGAGGGCGTTTCGGCTCTCCCCGAGGTAAGAGTGAAGAATCCAAGCTTTGTTATTGATGGCCTCGATCGAGTTGGCTTGCGTTTTCAAGACGAGGTCGTACTGCTCGACGGAACGTCGGAAGTAAACCTTGGCCTGTTCGGCCGGCACGCCTTCACGCTCAGCGAGTGATAGCAAGATATCGCCGTAGTGCAGGTGCAGGATGGCGTCGTCGAGCTTCGCGGCGGCCTTCGCGATCCAGGTTTCGGCAAGTTCGAGCTGCCTCGCTTTGTGAAAGCCGACCGCGACCGCCAACGTGAGGGCACCTTTCGTGTCTCGCATGGCGATGTTTGTCGCCATTGCCTGCGCCTCGCTAAAATCATCGGGCGAAGGGGCCGCCGAACCTCGCACGGGGGCGGCCAGGATTTCGATCACTTGAGCGATCGCGATCGGGTCGTCGGCCACCGCATCGAGCGCGGCACGAAGGGTCGCGACGGCGGCGGCGCGCTGATCGTCCTGAATCTGAATCTCGGCGATCTCGTGGTAGATCGGCGAGAGTTTCGGCTGACTCTTCAATACACTCCGAAGCCGTTCGATCGCCTGAGCCCGTTTCGACTTGGATTGAAAAGGATTCGATCCGGGCAAGGCGAGCGCTCGGGCTTCGACCACGATCGCCTCGACCCGATTCGGGTCGTTCTCGAGTACGTTCTTCGCCTCGCGAATGGCTTCGTCGGGTTCGTTGAGTCGAAGGTAGGTCTGGGCCAGCATGAGCCGGGTGTCGGGCTGATTCGGGTTGCGTCTGAGCGCCTCGTTGTAGGCGTCCGCCGCGTCCCGGAACCGGTCCTGAAGCGCGAAAAGCCGAGCCCGAAGGATCGGCGCGACAGGGGAATTCTTCGCGACGAGGTCCACCTGCTTGGTGATCGCGGTGGCCTTGGCGACATCTCCGCGTCGAAGCGCGAGTTCGCAATCCTCTTTCAGGAACGAAAGCTCGTTGGGGAAAATCTCACGGAATCCGCGAATCAAACTCGCGGTTTTCTCGTTGAGGGAACGCTCGCCCTCCCGATCGTTTCGTTCTCCTGCACGAGCCGCCTGCTCGGCGGTAATCCGAACCAGCAGCGCCGCCGCTTTCGCGTCTTTGGGGTTTTTGGCGACGAGTTCCGCGATCGTCTTCTCGGCCTTGTCGTATTCCTGACCGTTGCGGTAGGCCTCGGCAAGGATGCCGGGCAATACCCCGGTGGGCTCAGCCTTGGCCTCGGCTTCGAGGAACGCGACGGCGGCGGGCCGTCCGTTCGAGATGAGCATGAGCTGATACTTGGTCTGAACAAGGTCGACCGCGTGAGGCTGGATCTTCAGCCCTTCATTGAGGACCTTCATCGCTCGGGTGCCGGCATCGGTGCGCGGAGGCGTAATGTTCTCAAAGGCGGCGAGCATCATGAAAAAGATCGCGGGAGGTTTTTCCTTGCCTTGCCAATCAATCGCCCTGCGGAGCAAAACCATCGCCTCGGCGGTCTTTTTCTCTTGAGAGAACATATATGCACGAGTTACCACGGTACCGGGATGGCCCGGGTCGGTGGCAAGGACGTAATCAAGCTGCGCGATCGCCGAAGCGGAGTCTTGATTCACTCGGTAGAAATTGGCCGCCTGGACTCGTTCGTCAGAGTCGGGGGGATTTTTGGGGTCATTCAGGAGCGCCGCGATCTCTTTTCGGGCGAGGGGCCATTGATTCTTCGCCGCGTAGGCCGCCGCGAGCTGCCAGCGATCGGTGCGCGTCAAACCCCCAGCGCGAAGGCTCTCGAATTTCGAGATCGCCGCATCCACATTCCCCGTTTGAAGCGCGAGATTGGCCAGGGCCGATTGTGAGGCCGCGGGGATTGTTATTCCGGATTCGAGCCGTTTCGAGGAGCCGTCGCGGATCAGCGACTCAAAGCCTTCGGTAGCCT
>JAYVYS010000310.1:0-2250 GCA_043784005.1 Isosphaeraceae bacterium | reverse complement strand
CCGCGACGGGCGCGATCACCGCCGGGGCCATTCACCTCTACGACCGCGGGATCTTCAGCTTCGACCTGATCCAAGCACACACCACCAAGTCCGCCGACTTCGTGATGCGATTTCGCGAACCCCCAACCTTGAGACCGTCGAGACTCGAGAACTCACTCAGGACGCTCGCGACGCGGGCGTCACCACCGATCGGCTCGTCCGCTTTCCCGGCTCGACTCATCGCAAGCCTCTGGATCTGACCCTCCGCGAAGTCGTGATCGTCTCGACCGACACCCCCGACAGCCCGGTCCACCTCCTCACGACCCTGCTCGACCTCGACGCCTCGGTCATTGGGCTTTTGTACCGGCATCGCTGGCAAATCGAGCTGTTTTTCCGTTGGCTGAAGTGCTACGCCCGGTTCGACCACCTGATCAGCCACAGCCGCGAAGGGGTGCTCCTGAACTTTTACGTCGCCGTCATGGGGGTGACGCTGATGTACCTCCACATGGGCCATCGCCCGAGCAAGTATCTTTTCATCATGATGGGGATGGTGGCGAACGGCTCGGCGACATTGGAAGAAATCATGCCGATCCTCCGCGAGCGGGAACGACAAAGCAAAATGCAGCGTGACCGAGTCGCGCGGAAGCGTGCTGAAAAACCCAAGTGAGCGATCCAGGCCCGTCCACGTGCCGCGGACGAGGCCGCGCCGCCGAATGCGCTTTAATTGCCCTCGAAACGTCAAGAGGTACCCATACGACCCTTCACATCGTCTCGCAAGTGGATGTCCGGACAAGGCGACCCCTTCGATCTGAAGAATCCCGGACACGATTGTGAGTACAACCCGTGGCACCCGACGGTTGCCCTTTGGCCATCACCCGGCAATCCATCATGAGCCTCAACGAAAATCTTCAACGCCTCAAGATTTCACCCGCGACGGAGCGTATCACGGTCTTGACCTCATGGGCGAAGGTTTCACGATGAAACCGCGAGGCATTTGCCAACCCACGAACCACAAGGCTTGCGCGGAGGTCGTCGTCAATCGCTAACGCATCCAGCGCCCCGCATAGATCGGTGGGTGACGCGGTATCAAGGTAATATGCCGCATCGCCGCCAGACTCGACCAGAGCACTGTTTGCGAGAGTCACCACCGGGCAACCGCACGCCTGCGCTTCAATGACCGGGAGCCCGAATCCTTCGTAGTCCGAGGGATAAATCAAGCCAAGGGCGGACGCATAAAGTCCGTGGAGTGTCAATTCATCAATATGGCCCATCGCGACGATTCCGCTGTCGATGCCCGGTAATCCTAATTTTCCGTCGGGGCCCACGAAAACAAGCCGGTGTCTTGGAAACCTCGACCGATGGTGTGCGAACGCCTCAATTAACGCGGGGACATTCCTGCGTTTCGATCGCTTTCCGACAAAGAGGAAGAAGGGTAACTCGTCCAACCCTGCGGCACGTCGGGCATTGATCACCTCGGCGGCATCGGTTGGAAGCGGACGGAATCGAGGTTCCGGACCCGGATAGGCCACCTCAATTCGGGAGACGGGAATCGCATGGACCCGGTGGATGTCCCTCGCGGTTGCCTGCGAAGGCACGATGATCCGGGAGGCACGTCGGGCCGCCATTCGGTATCGCCAACCGAAACGAAGGCGAACGTACCAGGGAAAGCTCGATGGAACCGACCAGGGGAGGGTGTCGTAGAGAACGGCGACGGTGGCCCCGTGCCATGTCCAGGGGACGAAATTAGCGGGGGCGAAGAGTAAATCTCCCTTTCGCAAGAGTCTCCTCAGCCCGAAGTTCTCCCAGATCACTCCCGGCCAGCGTTGCCCCACGACGACGGTGTGAAGGCCAGGGCACGTTGGCACGTGCCGCAGTCCTTTCGGATCGCGAACGACGAGGAGAGTCTCTTCGAGAGGCCAGCCCGACTCCGACCAATCCGCCAGAAGACTTTCCAAACAACGGCCCACTCCAGTTCGCCGCTCCGTGAGTCTCTGGCCGTCGATGACGAGTCTCAACGATCCCCTCCTTTTGACCGCGAAGCGCGACAATCGTGTGACGCTTGAGATTTTAGGGTCCGTTCGCGGAATGACCAGACGAACCTCGTCACTTGCCCGATAGTGTTAGAAGGAGGCAGTTTAAGTCGCCCACGTCTGGAATCCGAAGGGAACAAGGTTCCCAACAGGACGCCAGATGATAGAATGTGTCGTTGAAGTTACGATCCTCTAGAAGAATCACCCGCCGGCTTTTGGCCGAGTTCCCTCTCGCGAGTCT
>JAYVYS010000309.1:0-2864 GCA_043784005.1 Isosphaeraceae bacterium | reverse complement strand
ACTTCATCGACGTTCACTCCCGCGCGCGGAGGCGAACCCGCCATCCGCGTCACGTACGAACGAACCATCGGCATTCGCGTCGAACCGCCGACCAGTAAGACCCCCGCGAGTTGGTTCCAAGAGAGTTTGGCTTCCGCGAGGGCCTCTTCGGTGAGGGTCCGCGTCCGGTCCATCAAGGGAAATGTCATGCTTTCAAAATCGACACGTGATAACTCGTATGACCGCCGTTCCGAGCCGACTTGTAGCGTCACCCGCGTGGAGGCGCGTTCCGAAAGCGCCCACTTCGCCTGCTCGCTCCTGGCAAGAACTTCGTTGAGAGCGAGCGGGTCGTCGAGCGGATCGACACCGGTGTCTCCAGCGAATTTCTCGGAGAGGTACGTGGCGATTCGATCGTCCCAATTCTTTCCGCCCAGGTCGTGATCACCGGCGGTTGCCAGCACGGCGATTTCCTCTGCCGTGATGTGTGCCACGGTGACGTCGAACGTGCCTCCTCCCAGGTCGTAGATCAAGACGGTCTCATCCTTGCCCGTCTTTTGCAAACCGTAGGCGAGCGCGGCGGCGGTCGGCTCATTGATGATCCGCAAGACGCGCAAGCCCGCCGCCTGGCCCGCTTCGATCGTGGCCTTGCGCTGTGCGTCCGCGAAGTAGGCGGGGACGGTGATCACCGCACGATCCACCACCTGTCCGAGCTTCACCTCGGCATCTTCTTTCAAGCGTTTCAGAACAAGCGCCGAGAGGTCGGTCGCCGAGTAGTCTTTGCCTTGAAATCGCAGCGAATAATTGGGGCTGCCGACATGCGGCTTGAAGAAGCTAGCCACCTCATCGTTACCAAGCCTGGCCCACTCCTTGGCCTCTTGCCCGACTGCGGGAGGGACGCTTCCGAAGTAGATGACCGACGGGGTGATATTCGCCCCTTCACGGTTCGCGATGACCTCCGGACGACCGTACGCATTGCGCGACGCCACAACCGAGTTGGTGGTGCCCAGGTCGATCCCGACGAAAGTGGTCATAAATAAGTACATCAATTCGTAGGCTGGGTCACGACCCGGCGCGGCAAGAAATGCCGGGTCACGACCCAGCCTACGCCACAATCAAGTCAAGTTCTATCCGACGAGGAGCGCTTCGGTGTCCCGTAGAGATAGTGATCGAGTTCGATCGACCAATCCCCGGGCCCCTCGATCGAACCTGTGTATTTATCGAGAACGTCCCAAACCGAAGTGGGAGTCGTCGTCGTGGGCAACTCGCGAATCGTGATCTGGTAACTTGTATTCGCTTTGAGATCGACAGGCACTTCGGGTCGAAAGACTTCGCCGTCGAACACGACCGTAAAAACTTTTCCCATTCTCTGGCCTTCTTTTAGAGTCCAGCTCTCAGCTCTCCGGCACCGCGTAAATATCCGCCTCGACGGGCGAGGAGACCGTCCCCAGCCGCTCGAAGCGGCGTTTGACCGGAAGCGCTTCATTGATCTGATCGAAAATTCGCCTCGGGGCGACCCCTTCGACCTGCGACGTATCAGGAAACTCCTCGTCGTCAAGCCAGGGACCGACGACGTCCTCGAACACCTCCGGGTTCATCTTGTCGTGGATCACGATCACGCGATCGCGCACACGTTCCCATTCCACCGCCGACATCTTGGTTTGTTCGAGAAAACGTTCCCGAATGGTTTCATCGAGTTCTTCAAGCGCATGGCGCTCGGAGAACTCATGGGTCGCCTGGATCACATCTTCATCGTAGGTTTCGCCCGTTCTCATCCCGATGGCGCGTATCTCGTCGATACTCGGTCCGCCCCGACTGTTTCGCCAGCAATGCTCCTCAGCATAGGTCTTCTCGAAGACCGAAACGAAGGTTTCCGCCGAAACGGGTTTGGCAGGCTTGTCGGGACGCTCAGCGAGGAATTTCTCAAAGAGTTCGCGCGCATCCATCCCGGGAAAAAGTCTGCAATCATGACCCGGGGCGAATTCAATCCTGTTGCCGACGGGTGGATTCGCAAAGGTCATTCGCGTGCCATCCTGAAAATGCGTCCAGAGGTCAAGCCAAATCCCGACGTTCGGACGCTCATAAATCACCGAGGTGACCGACTTTGCGAAGTTCATCCAGACTTCCATCTCCATGCCGACAATCTCTTGAACCTGAAAGTTGCCGACCTTCTCAAAGCCGAGCGATCTCAGAGAGTCTACCAGCGGGAGTGTTGCCGAGGGGTTGGCCCAGCTCGGAGCGGCGAGCGGAATCAGCGTGATCCGCGAAGGAGCGCCCGCCATCGTCTTCGAAAGCCCTTCCAGAGTCTTCACGAAGCCTCGAAGTTTGGCCCGGATCGTCAAGATCGCGACCGCCACGAAGAGGATGATCAGGAGGAAGATCACACCGAAAATCTGGAGCAAAAGACTCATGGAGCGGGCCTCAATTTGGCGAACGAAACCATCGATGACGAATCATGATACCGTCAGAAGGCGGAGCGCCGAGGAGCGTTCCTCGACTTGTTCGGCATTCATCACGGCCTCGATCTCGAATTCGACGTCGATCGAGCCGCCGCCGGTCAGGTCGGTGGCCGTGACACTCAACCGGCCGTCCCTGCTGATCGCGAACTTCACGCGGATCGGACTTCGCGCGGGTAAGCCCAAAGGCAGAGTCAGCGTGGCCGTGCCGACGTCCTGGCAGTCCAGCAATTCCGGGCTATCGCGCTCGCCCGCCATCACGCGAATATCGACGCCGACCTGGTCTCTGGTGTCGGTGCCAAAGTCACTAATGCGTTCCATCGGAACCTCACTGTTTCGCGGAAGCATGTAGACGACCACGGTCTTGTCGAGGGAGTCTTTCGCGACCACTCCAAGGCTCTTGCTCAAGACATTCACGATCCGCGTGTTGAC
>JAYVYS010000308.1:0-3030 GCA_043784005.1 Isosphaeraceae bacterium | reverse complement strand
GGCCGGGAGGCGGTACATACGATATCTTCCAAGCGCGCCGGGTTATTATGGAAGTGAATTGCTTCTCCAACATGTTAGAACCGGCACGAGACAACGTCCATGCGCATGATTTGCACTTTGCCGCTGTTTCTGGTGGTGACTTCGGCTTTCGCGGGTGATCTGGCGATCGAGCGGGTTTTCGGTCCCGAAATCAAGACGGGGCCTTACAAGCACCCTGCCTGCCTCACCGAGCTTGCGAACGGAGACCTCTACCTCGTTTATTACGGTGGCGAGGGCGAATATGCCACCGATACGGCCGTTTACGGGTCCAGAAAAAAGAAAGGTGAGGCAACGTGGTCGCCCCCGACTCCGATCGCGCACGACCCCATTCGATCGGTGGGAAACGGCGTGATCTGGCAAGCTCCCGATCACCTGGTCTGGCTCTTTTATGTCGTCCGCGACGGTGAGACGTGGTCGACCTCGCGGGTTCAATTCAAGGTCTCAGGCGATGGAGCGGCGACGTGGTCGGACGCATCGGTCCTTTCGAATGTCGCGGGGACGATGGTTCGCGGCCTACCGATCGTTTTGGACGACGGTTCGTACTTGCTTCCCGCATATCGCGAGACCGGCCACGATACCGAATCGGTCGGGCCGGACAGCGCGTCGATCTTCTTCCGGTTCGACCCGAAAGCGAAGGTCAAGAGCTGGGTCGAATCGGGTCCGATCCGATCCAAGAACGGCAATATTCAACCGGCGGCCGTCGAGTTGGAGCCAGGGCACCTCATCGCCTATTGCCGTCGAGGTGGCGACTACAGCCCGACGACGCGGGGGTTCATCGTCCGGGCCGAGTCGAAAGACAGCGGCCGAACGTGGTCGGAGGGGGTCGATTCCGCGTTCCCCAATCCCAACGCGGCCGTCGATCTCTTGAGGCTGAAAAGCGGAAAGATTTTACTCGTTTACAATGATTGCTTCGTGGGCCGGACACCCCTGGCGGTGACGCTCTCGGGCGATCTCGGCAAGACGTTCTCCAACAAGCGCAACCTTGTCGATGGCCCTGGTGATTTTGGCTATCCCGTCATCTTCCAGAGCAAGAATGGAGAGATCCACCTCGTGTATACGTCGGAGCGGCGAACAGTGGTCAACCACGCGGTGTTCACTGAGACGTGGGTGACCGAGAAGTGAAGCGACGCGATGTTTCAAACGCCGGCACTCATTCGGTCATGCTTAGTCGTTGCAATTCCACCATGTCGCGATAATGCCCCGCGCGTGTCATCAACTCATCGTGAGAGCCGATCTCGACAATCGTGCCGGAATCCATCACGAGGATTCGATCGGCATGCTGGATCGTGCTCAGACGATGGGCGATCACAAACGACGTGCGATCGCGCAAGAGGGTATCGAGGCCTTCCTGGATGAGACGTTCACTGTGGCTGTCGAGGTTACTGGTCGCTTCATCAAGAATGAAGATCCTCGGATCGGAAAGCACGGCGCGGGCGATCGCCAAACGTTGACGTTGGCCGCCGCTGAGCTTCACTCCACGCTCGCCGATCACCGTCTCATACCCGTCGGGCAACGCATCGATGAACTCGGCGGCGTTGGCGATTCGCGCAGCCCGCGCGACTTCCGCCATCGTGGCCTTTCGGGCGGCGTAAGCGATGTTCTCGGTGACCGTACCGTCGAAGAGAAACACGTCCTGCTCGACGATCCCCAGCAGGCGGCGGTAACTTTCCACCTGAATTTTTCGGAGGTCGACACCATCAAGCCGGATCACTCCTGAAGTCGGATCGTAGAACCGCGCGATCAGGTTGCAGAGGGTCGTCTTGCCCGCACCCGAGCGTCCGACCAGGGCGATGGTTTCACCAGGTTCGACTTCCAGGTCGATCCCGCGGAGGACGTCTTTCTCGGTCCCCGGATAGCGAAATGAGACGCCTACAAGGCGGATACGCCCGGCTGAGGTCTGTTTGCGGACCGTGATTTCTCCAGGGTGATCGGCCATCTCGCGCGGTTCGGCCAGAAGGTCGAGTACGCGATCAAACCCGGCGAGGTTGCTCTGCGACTGGCTCACGCTTGTCGCCAAAACGGCGGCGGGTTCCAAGAGCATGGCGAGGTAGACCAGGAACATCATGAGGTCGCCCAGCGAGAGCTGTCCGTGGAGGACTTGAATCCCTCCGTAAAGCAACAAAGCGCCCGACGCGGCGGGCATCATCAAATCCCAGACCAACTCGACACCGCGGGTCCACCACCACGCGAAGGTCTCTTTCCTGGCAAGCAGATGGCTCTCGGTGGTGAACCGGGTCGCCTCGGTGCGTTGACGTCCGAACGCGCGAACGATGCGCATCCCACCAAAGACCTCGGCGGTCGAGCCGTCAATATCTTGCCTTTGCTTACGTGTCGCGCGGTAGAGCGAGCGGAGCCGGGTGTTCCACACGCGGTCGGTGAGCGCGACGACCGGGATCAAAACGGTCGCTCCTAGCAGGAACCGCCAGTCCACCCAGGCGAGGACAACCAGCCCGCTCAAGAGCTGGATGATGGCTCGCCAGGGGTTGTAAAGCATATTGAAAACCAGGTCGCCCACGCCGTCGGCATCCTCACGAAGCAGGCTCGTGGCCCCTCCCGCCTTGAGTTGATAAATCCGGTGCAGCGGGAGCCTGGATGCGTGCTCGAAAACCCTTCGGCGACTGGCCATCTGCACCCGCTTGGCCGAGCGCGTCGCCAGCCACCGGCCGGTCACGCTGACCGCCGTTCCGACGAGCGTCACGGCCAGCACAACGACCACAAGCAAAATGAGCCGGGCTTCCGGACGCGACGGGATAGTCACTCGTGAGGTCAGCCAGACCGGCAGGGGTTTCCCTCCGAGCACATAATCGATCAAAATCTTGGTCGAGGCCGGCGGCAGAAACCGAAGGACCGTCGAGAAAGAGAGCGCGAGAAGGCCCAGCGTGATCGCCTTTCTTTGCCCCTTGACGGCGCGAAAAAGCTCGCGATAGAGCGTCAAGAGCGAGCGGTGTTTGGCTCCCCCGGCCTCGTCTTTGGAAGGCTTCTCCTCCGCGC
>JAYVYS010000307.1:0-2747 GCA_043784005.1 Isosphaeraceae bacterium | reverse complement strand
GGGTCTTCGAGAAATACCCGGAGCGGCTCCGTGGATTCATACCCTGGAGGCTCTCGAACGTGTCAGCAGGCAGGTCCGCGACACGACGCTCGACCTGCGGATGGTTCCCGTTGACGAGTTGTTTTCGAGATTTCCGCGCGTGGTGCGCGACCTGGCCGACCGCTTCGGCAAGGAGATCGAGCTTCGGATCGTCGGGCAGGACACCCGGCTCGACCGAATGATCGTCGAGAAGCTCCAAGATCCGATGATCCACTTGATTCGAAACGCGGTCGACCATGCGCTCGAATCTCCCGAGGAACGCGTCTTGCGCGGCAAGGCTCGAAAGGGGAGGATCAGTCTCTCCGCGGGTCACGAAGGGGATCGGGTGGCGATCCGCGTCGAAGACGATGGCCGCGGGCTCAACCGTGATCGGATCGTGAGCAAAGGGATTAAGCTCGGCCTCGTGCCGATCGGGACATCGCCCGACGATCCCCGCGTCGACAGCCTGATCTTCGAGCCGGGGTTCTCGACTCAGGAAAAGGTCAGCGAGCTTTCGGGCCGAGGCGTGGGGCTGGATGTTGTGCGGGACGCTGTTCGGGCCTTGCGAGGAAGCCTCGCCGTCGAGAGTTTTCCCGGCAAAGGGACGTCGTTCATCTTCCGGCTCCCGCTCACGCTCGCCTTGATCGACGGGCTGCTCGTGGAGACGGCCGGGTGCCGCTACGTCGTCCCGCTGGCACAGGTTGAGGAGTGTGTGGCGCTCAACGGTTCGAAGCCCGCGCTCTCGAAGGGACGCCCCTGCGTGGCGGTTCGGGGAGAACTCATCCCGATGGTTCCCCTCCGCAAGCTTTTTCGATCGGAGGGAGAGCCTCCGGTACGGCAAGAATTGTTGCTGACCCGACATGCTGGCCAGCGTGTGGGCGTTGCGGTGGATAAACTTTTGGGACGGGTCCAGGCCGTGATCCAGGGTTTGGGCGAAGGACTGACAGGAATGAATCGATTCTCAGGCGCAACCATACTGGGGGACGGCACCGTCTCTCTCATCCTCGACCTGGCGGCCCTGGTCACCGAGTCGCGCGCCGCCGACACTCATACCACGCCCCCATCCGGCGGGAAGGCGGAGGGTTTTTGATGACGATCAAGCTCCAGCACCAGATCACCTTGGCGCTCGTGCTGTTCGGCCTTCTGCCGGCAACGACCGTCGCGTACTTCACCTATCAGTCGACCGAAGAATTCAAGGCCAAGGAAAAGGTCTTGATTCGGCAGGCCGCCGCCGCGGTCAGCTACCGGATCGAGCTTTTGCTGACACGGCAAAACCTCACGTCCACAACCGGAGCGGTTGAGCCTTCGAAAGAGAAAGACAAGTCAGAGGAGAAGAAGGACCCGGCCCTTGGAGATTCTTGGGACCCTCGGAGCGTCAAATCCGCCGAGTTGGCCAAAGTCTTCAGCAATGTCTCGCTGAACTTCGACCTCCAGAACGCCGGCATGCAGGTGATCGACTCCAACGGGCTCCTCGTCCTCAAACGGGAACCGCGCGGCAACCTCGATCTGGTCATCAACCCGAAAAGTATCGATGACCGATATACCGCGGCACTTGATGCGAATCCACAGTCGAAGGGCTTTCTGAACGGGGCGAACCAGATTCCGGGCGTAATCGCGGTCTCGGCCAACAAAGACGAGCCCGTGGAATTGCTCGGCTACCACCCCCTCAACCTCAGCACCGACAAGAGCCGCCACTACACCGTGCTTGTGATTGTTCCCATGGCCGAGGCTTACGCTTCGATCTACGGTTACGCTTTTACGACGTTGATGATTCTGGGTATCTGCGGGGTGCTCACCACAGTCCTCGGCTGGGTATTGGGCCGACATTTCGTTGGACCGGTACTGGATCTGATCAAGGTCACGGGCGAGCTTCACACGGGTAATCTGTATTCCAAGACCCAGATCAACCGCCGTGACGAACTGGGAAGACTCGGCAGACAGATCAACGCCTTTGTCGACAAACTTTCGGAAGTTATCAGCCAAATCCGAGGGGCCACGGCCTCGGTGTCGACGGCGAGCGGCGAGCTGAATTCGAGCGCGCAGCAACTTTCGCAGGGGGCGACCGAACAGGCGGGGACACTTCAAGAAATCGCGTCGAGCCTTCAATCGGTCGACCAGTCGGTCGCGCGGAACGCCCAGCACGCCAAAGACACCGCCCGCACGGCAAACCAGGCAAGCTCTCACGCCGAGCGAGGTGGCGAGGCGGTGCAAGAGACCGTCAACGCGATGCGAGAGATCGCGCAGAAGATCACGGTTGTCGAAGATATCGCCTACCAGACGAACCTGCTCGCCCTGAACGCGGCGATCGAGGCCGCGCGGGCGGGTTCTCAAGGCAAGGGCTTCGCGGTTGTCGCTGGTGAGGTCCGCAAACTCGCCGAACGTAGCCAGGCCGCCGCTCAACAGATCGGCGAGCTCGCCGGTCGAAGCGTCGCGGTCGCCGAGAACGCGGGGCAACTTCTCGACCGGACCGTGCCGATGATCCGGGATACCTCGAACCTCGTTCAGGAAATCGCAGCGGCCTCGCAAGAACAAATGGCGGCGATCCGTCAGATCAACGTCGGCGTGAGCCAGCTCAACGAAGTTGTTCAGCAAAATGCGGCGGCCGGTCACCAGCTCGCCTCGACCTCGTATGATCTCTCGACACAGTCGACGACCTTGCAGCATTACGTCGACTTCTTCCAGCTTGATTCCTCGGCGAACATCGGCCATCCGGTGCCTCGACCGATGCC
>JAYVYS010000306.1:0-2604 GCA_043784005.1 Isosphaeraceae bacterium | reverse complement strand
GAGGTAAGGTCTGATGCGTCGTCGTGGCTTCACACTGATCGAGCTTTTGGTCGTCATCGCGATTATCGCGGTGTTGATCGCACTTTTGCTCCCAGCGGTTCAGTCGGCACGCGAGGCCGCTCGCCGCGCCCAGTGCATCAACAATCTGAAGCAACTGGGGATCGCTTCGCACAACTATCACGACGTGATGGGAAGCTTTCCTTCCTGCCTCTACCTACATCCGGCCTACTCCACTGGGCAGGCATGGAACAACGCGAGTTGGCTCTTGCTGATGGCACCCCAGATGGAGCAGCAAAACCTCTATAACTCGATGAACACATCGATCATGTTCGGCGTGAACAAGTTGTTCAACTGGGGGAATCAATACTACGGGCAGCAGAACATGACGGTTCGCGAGGCCGTGATCAACACCCTGATCTGCCCCTCGGACGACAGCCCGAACGTCGACACGACCAACGCCGACGAGATCTGGAACAGCCCCGCCGCGGGGACCTCATACGTCGGCAGTATCGGTGACAATTGCCTCGCTTGCAATCCGCCGGCGGGTTCGGTGGCCTTATGCGCCTCGGTAGGATTCCGTTGTCGCGGGCCGCAGCTCGCGGATGGCGGCGGCACCGGCATCTTCTGGCGATTCGGCTCGAACGTCGGGCTCCGCGACGTGACCGATGGCTCCTCAAACACTTTCCTCGCCGGTGAGCAGATCCGGAAAGTCACTCGCTGGAACGCTTGGGTTCACGCCAACCAGTCGGTCGCTTCGACGGCCATGCCGTTGAACTATAAGCTCCGCCCGGCCAATGTCGACAATTGGACCCACCAGTACACGTTCCGCAGTAATCACCCCGGCGGCGGAAACTTTCTGATGGCCGACGGGTCGGCGAAGTTTATCAAAGAGACGATCGCGCTTCCCATCTATCAGGCGCTCGCCACCAAGAACCAGGGCGAGGTTGTGTCGGCGGACGCTTACTAAGCGGATCGATTCTTTGACTCCTGTTGGGAAGTTCCCTGGTCTGGCGGCGGGCTTGACATTGGTCCGCCGCCAGTTCACACATCATCGTATCTTCCCATCGGCAAACTTTGGATTCCTCCATAAACAGTCCGCTCCGCCCGGAAGTAGGGGCGTGGGTCGGAATGGCTTCATTTCCACCGTACAGGATCTCGAACCGGAGCTTCGATCATGCAAGGCCTTGGAACCGCCAGCCGCACCCGCCGCTTCTTGGTTTGCTTGCCTTTCACGTTGACCGCCTTGCTCGCTTTGCTCGGATCGGGCTGCTCGAAATCAGGTCCGCCGATGGGGCGAGTCTCTGGCAAAGTCACCGTGAAGGGAGCGCCGCTGACCAAGGGAACGATCACATTCGTTCCGACCGATGCCGCTCGACCAAACGCGACCAGCCTGATCAGTGTCGACGGTGCATACAACCTTCAGTCTCGTGAGCCCGGGGACGGTGCCGAGCTTGGCGATTACCAGGTCGTCGTGTCGTCGGTCGGCAACGCCGAGATCCTCGACTACATCCCCAAGGGAAAAGACGCCAAGAAGACGGCGGCCATCATCTCACCCAAGTACGAGAGCGCTGATACATCGGGATTGAAGGCGACCGTCAAGAGCGGCGGGAACACATTCGACTTCGACCTTGAGCCATGACCCGTACGCCCGGGATTGCGACCTCCCTCTCGACGTCATCCCGCCAGGCCAGAGACTCCCAAACTCCACATCTCCGAGAAGTTTAAGAATCGCCCTTGAAGATTTTTGGATCGCCCCAAGACGAGTAGAGCGGCGATAGCCCACCATTCCTATCTCCTTGCCAGAAAGCAAGTCCGGATGTTGGGCCGTCCACCCCCACCCCTTTCAAGGTGTCAAAAAGGGCGATTTTTTTTGGGAAAACAAGGCCATCTCGCATTTCCCCTGAACGAGAAAATGCGGTCCGCATTACGGAGATACGAAGAAGCCTTTTTTTCCCTGTTTTCGGACCTTGCAACACCTTGAAAGGGGGGGCCGTGCCCACCCTACCCAAAGCGCCGGTCCGCCGATTCATTGGGTCTGAAACCGTGGGGAGCGGACCAAAATAGGTTTGACGAAGCGTTACGTGAACCTTCCGCTCTGATGTGTGTCTCCAAGACCACTTACAGCAACAAGATCGAACGAAGCCCGCCTGTCTCTCGATCTCGGTTTAAAAGAAACGTCGGAGGACTCAATCACATCCTTCACGAGATTTTCTCTGGACAACTCTGAAATTATTCGGACACTGATGCGAATTCCCGTATGATCAATGCGAGGCGATAGAAGTTCGCGGAACGGGTCGGCTTCGAGAAATCCAGGTCTGAAGTTCTAGGCGCTGTCGGGGTGCAAGACGCATTCTCGATAATTTGGTGAAGCGAGCTGCCAGTCTGTTTTGGTGAATCACCGATTCGTTCGATCACGGTGCGCGTCTCGGTCCCGCTGACATGGAGGATCGTCGCGAATCCACCTCCCTTTTTTCGAGGGAACCGAAGGGATGCGTAGGTTTATCAAGAATCTGATCACAATCACGGTCATGGGAATCCCCGCGTGGGTGATTCTCGCGGCCATCCTTCACGAGGAGCCGACGAGCCTGCTGGTGCGACTCGAAG
>JAYVYS010000305.1:0-6109 GCA_043784005.1 Isosphaeraceae bacterium | reverse complement strand
GGCAGCGGAGGAAGCGGGGGCAGCGAGGATATGGCACCATTGGCGATCGGGTTGGCCGCCGCCGTTCTTGTCACGGCTCCGTCCACTAAGACGCCTGCGGATCTTGAAGCGACAGCGGTTCCGCCCGAGGTCGACCGTCGGAAAGATGTTGAGTTCACGGGTACGTCAAGTCGCGGCGCGGAAGGAGCTTGAATCGGTCCCGGCGAGGGTATCATCGGCCGCGGTGCGTCAGGTGCCGGGCTGCCGGGGAGGCGGGGTGCGACTCTGTTGTCGACTCCCGGCCGTCGAGCGATCCTTTGCGGACCGCGCTCTGCCGGGCGAGTCGAAGAGCTTCTCATCGACTCCTCCGGCAAGGGAGCGGGCATCGCGGGGTCGTCGGAAGGTTGAGTCATCGGGTCGGGGCCGTCCCGCGAGCCCTCGGGTGTGTACACACTCTCGGGATTGAGTTTCGTGGGATCATAGCCTTCGCGGAGGCGGCTTTCGCGGTAGTTCTGGCCAGGCCCTCGGTAGCCGTCGGGGTGGACGTCGGGGATTGTCTGCTGGGTCCGGTAGAGGTCGGCCCGCCGCTCGGAGACGGGGATGCGGAGGAACTCGTCGACCTGGGCGGACGAATAGTCGAACACGCGGTTCTGCACCTCGCGATTGCGACCGCGAACCACGAAGTCGGAATTTCGGAGCCGAAGCGTGTCGAGGTCGGCGACCGCGGGGGCCCAGCGCAGTCCCATAAGGTCAAAGAGGGTCGGGAAAATCGTGCTCTGGCCCAGGACGATATTTTCCTGAAGCGAGCTTTCGGCGCTCGGCAACGGACGGAACAAGATGCCGAGGCCTGGAATGTCTTCAAAGAGCGGCACGCCCCGGCTCGTCCTTGAGGCTTTGAGGGCGATTTGATAGCGGCTAACCTCGCGAAGCTCGTAGTTGCCAAGCTGGACGTCGGTGTCGATGAAATGCCGCTTGACGCGCCCGAGGTGCTTCTCATCAGCCCGAACCGGTTCGCGAATATTTGTCGTGTACATGTAATTGAAGTGAAACACGACCGCCTGACCGTCGGGCTGGAGCACCGGGCGGATTTCGAAGCCGGTTCCGGTCTCAAACTTGTAAACGGCCGGGTCGGGGATAAGGGCTTCCATCGCGGAGCCGAACTGGGTTTGCCCGGCACCCTGCTGGCTGAACAGTTGCTCGTCGTCAGAGCGGGAGAGCCCCGGAAGTGCGTTACGCACCGTGTTCACGCCACCACCGGCACCCGGGGTTAGCGAGGTGGTGGGCTGACCGCCCCGGAGTTTGGCCATGGAGAGGAAAGTCGGGTCGTTGGCCAGGGCACCGAAGTCCTTGGTCATGGCAAGCGCGCCGTTCATGGCTTCGTTGATCAGGATGTCACGTTTCGGCAGGTCAAACTCCATGGTCGCCTGCGGTTCGACCTTGGCAAACCCGCGATTATTGGCCAGGACGTTGGTCGTCTCGATCTTGCCGAGAGAGACGTTGTAGTAGCGGCTGGCGCGGCGGATCTCGGCGAACGCGGGGTAGTAGAACTGGGTGTTGAAGTCGTCATCGAGCGCCGTGGCGATTGTCTTGATGTAGGCGTCGATGTTCGCCGTGTGCGAACGTGTGCCTTCAATCAAATCGATAAACTTGTCCTCGACGTCATCAATGAGCATGTCAAGGAATTTTTTGTGATCGAGAGGTTGGCGAGAGTCGTCGCGATCGCGTCGGGCGTTCTGGAGGGCGAGAAGTTGCTGGAGGAGATCGATCAACCGTCCGCGAGCGGCTTCGACCTGATTGGGGGGAGTACCCGCGGTTGTCGGAGCCGTTGCGATCGCACCTTGGGACCGATTCAGTGTGCCAATGAGGTGGACGATGATTTTCAGGGTACGCTCGTCGACTTCGCCGGAACGGGAAAGTGTGAGGAGCTCTTCAAGAAGTGATGACAACGAATGGATCGCGCTTTTGACTTGAGTTGTCCTCGCGCGTAACTCGTTCAAATTCTTGGACGTTTGGATAAGGAACTGGATATTAGGTTCGAAGTCGGTGCCCTTGGGTGGAGGGAATGCCACACTTTTTTCGAGGGCGGCCGATGCCGACCTGGCGATGTTCTTGAACTCAATGTTTCCACTCTGTGCCAGGTCGCTCGCGAGCGATACGACCCTCGCGAGATCGGTTTCGAGCTTGCTCTTAATTTTTAGGGCATCTTGGGAATTCTGGGCCCTGAACAACAGCGAGGATTGCCCCTGCCGCAGGTGGTATGTCACGCCGGGGAAGGATGTCTCAGGCGGTGCTTTGTTGTCGATGCTAAGACCGTTGCCGGCGTCCGCGATGTCCTTGAGTGGGCCAGGTTCTCTCAACATTCTCGCGAGCTCGGATCTCTTGTCGAGCTGATTGAGTTCATTATTCAACTGCGCGATTGCGACAACAACCTGACTGTACTGGTCAGCGACCTTCCGGCGGGCGAGGTTCAACGCGGCGGTGGCTTGATCCTCCGTCCGCTTTTGCTTTCGTAATTCGCCGAGATAGTCTCCCAGCCTCTGTTCGATGATCCCGCGCTCCTTGACGCGCTGATTGTATTCAAGCTCCGTCACCAATCGGCTCTTGAAGATCTGTGCGAGCTTGATGAATTCCCGCTGAAGGGGATTCAGCGTGTCCGACCCCTCGACCTGGGCGTCAAAAAAGCCGAGGAACGACTGAAATCGGGCGTTTGCCGACATCATTTTGAATTCACGGAAATGGTCTTTCGCGCGACCGATCGCCCCGGCGGCATAGTAGTTTGACTCGGCCCGGGGGAGCTGGGTTTGGAGGTTCAACTGGAACTCGTCGAGGATCTCTTTGCGGGTGTCGTTCTTGGCCAGCGCGATCAGGAACAAGGCCGAGGCCAGCGAGGTCGTGTCCATCGAGTGGAGTGCGAGCAGCTTGTTGCCGGTCATCAAGAACTCGGAGTCGATCTCGCGAAGCTCATTGATGAAATCACGGCCGAAGAACGCCTCCTGGTATTTCGCGTCGCGCGCAGCTTGGCTGGCGGCACCTCCGAGGGCGGCGCACTCCTGCTCGGCCAGAACGGCTTTGCGGCTCGCGACCCTGACCACCGCGTTCCGCAGCATTTGCCCGGATTGCGCGGTGAGGAATCGCGAATGGTCGACGTAATCCTGAATCCGGGTGGCGACCTTCTCGATCCGGTCACCCTTCTCGCCATTGATCTGGATCGAGTGGATTCCGATTCTGACCTGACCGACCGGCGAGTCGATCTGGTTGATCATGGTCCGGATGATGTTGATTCCTTTGAGCGGTCCTCGCAGTTGAATGACGCCCTCGCCGATCACCGAGATCGAAACCTGACGCACCGGATCGGACGACAGCGGCTTACCCGGGGCGTAGGTGTCCGGATCGGTCGCGGCGGCGGCGACCTCCTGGCGAAACTGGTTCTCGCGAGCCCGATCTTCGAGCTGGCCGTCTTTGACCATATCATCAGTGTCGGTCGTCTCGTTCGCCTGAGCAGTCGCGAGTTTGCCACGAGCATCATCGACGTCCTTTTGCCTGGCGGGAAGGTCGAACGCGGTGATCGCCGCGCTGAGGCCGTTCTCCTGCTGGGTCAAGGAATCGACGACGTGTTGCGGGGCCTGTTTGGTGGCATCCGACGCCTTGATCTTCTGATTCAACAGGTCAATCTGAGCCTGCTCAGCCGGTGTCGGTGGTGTTCCGGCCGTCAGCTTCGAGGTGATCGCCGTCAATTGGTCGTTGAGGGCCTTCGTTTGAGTGTCCGCCGCCGCGACATCCGCTGTGGGACCGACCTTCTCGGCCTTGACCCGGGCGAGTTTGCTCTGAAGTCGATTGACCTCGTCGAGCTTATCTTGAGCACCCTTGAGTCGCCGCTCCGCGACTCGGGATTCCTGAGCTTTCCGGATCGCCTTGATCTCTTGCCGTCTTCGTTCGTCCGTCGCCGCGTCCGCATCCTTCCTGGCTTTCTCGGCCTGACGGCGGCGCGTGTCCACGGCCACGAAGTTGTACGATTGGACGTCACGGTTGACGATCTGGGCCACCCGATGGGCGTCTCGAAAGTAGTAGAGGTGAACGACGCGGGTTTCAACCTTGTCCGAGGGGTTGAAGCCGTCGGGAACCCGCCGTGGAGGCGTGAACTCAGAGAATTCGACGTTCGGCCCGGTGCGAGGAGCACTCGCGCCCGAAGGTGTCTCGGGGTCCGAGGGAATCACGACGGTCACCACGCCGGATCGGTCGTGCGACCAGAGGTCATAGACGGCCAGATCCTTGAGCGTGTCGAGGAGTTGCTCCTTGGGAATGCCTACCGCGATCCGGACGGCCACATTCGCGGTGGCGATGGCGGCGTCGCCCACGCCATCGACCGTCGTGAGGCTTTGCTCATCGACGAGGATCAGCTTTCGGTTCGCCTCCGAAGAGGTCACGACGAGCTTGAACTCATTGGACTTTAGCGAGATCGGGTTATTCAAGACGCGGGGGTCGAACACATTGTCAGAGACTTTCTCTTCAAGGGAGAGGATCTGAGGCACAGGGTTCGTTCTTGACCGGATCTCCAGCTTTTTCGAGAGCGTGACAGGCGCTTCTTTGCCGCGCGACTTGGTGACCTCGACGACGTAGGTCCCGACCTCGACGATGTTATAGCCGACTGACATCGACTTCTTGTCCCCCGCCACGGTCCGCTTACTCGTATCCTCGCTCAAAGCCTTGAACTGGGGGAGTCCGATTCGGCTGGGTTTGACGTCGATGGCGACTTCATTGGCGGCGGTGCCGATCGGCTCCTTGTCATTCGTGTTGACCGTCACGGAGAGGACGAGTAAAGGCCCGTTGTCCGAGACGATCTCGCCGGTGATCGGAACGGCCGTCCCACCGTTCGATAATTGGAGGATCACATCGTCGTTCGTGAGAGCGAGGAGGGGCGTCAAAGCAACCGGGTCCGCGACTCCGACGTTCGCCGCCGCCAGGATCGGTGCCAGTGCGACCTGCGACGGCGCTATAACCGGAACAAGTGATGGATCAAAGAGGGCCGAGGGGCGAGGTCGCAACTCGACGAGTGGGCGTGGTTCCAAAAGGTCGAGCGGCCGTTCCTGAATCGCGGCTAGCGGCTTTTCCGCAGTCGCGCCGGGCGTCCCGATCCGTATCCAACCCGATCCCAACCCATATCCGAGCACGCTACATCCGACCAACAGCGCGAAGATCAATTTCGACTTCGTGATATCCATTGGTCGTCTGGCCCTTCCATGGGTCATACGGGGGGAAGTTCCCGCGGTTCGGATTCGGGAATGTCCATCCGGCCCTTGACGGCCTTGAGGAATGGGCCGGCAATAACCTTCCGACTCCGTTGACGGCCCTTTGGAGTGCGACGGCTTGACGACGCTTTCAACAGCCGAATAAAGCGGGCGCAAGCTCCCGCTCTCCAGAACATCGGCCCAGAATCGAAGTGGATGTCGGGAAGTGATTCCCTGCCTTTTCCTTATTCAAGTCCGAGGCCCCAACGTCCTGATCCTGTGCATGCAGTCTGCGCGGCATGTCGTTACCCAATGCCACAATCTCTTTCATCGGCAAATTCCGTGCGACTCTTCGCCTTTTCTATCCATGATCCGGCACCGACACATATCGTAGAGAGACAAGAGCACTTCCGACAAAACCTTGGCGACCTTTTGTTGTAAACCAATCCGAACCGGACTGGCCGGACTCACCTTTTTTCCACGGCGAATCTGACATATCATCGTGCGTCACCAGGCAACCCGTCCGGAAGAGCCCGCGCAGGCCGCGTTTCCGGTGGCATCTTCAAAAGGTGTGAAATGGCCAATTCGGCTTCGGACGACGCGAAACTCGTCGAATTTCTGAACACTGCGAGTCGACAGAAATTAATCGATCAGCCTTACATCGGAGTGGCGACGGCGGACAAGATCATCAGGGCGCGGCCTATCAAGGCGCTCGATGACCTGGCGAAGGCGGGAGTATCGCCCCGCATGATCTCGGAAATCGGCACAATCAAAATCCCGGGGGAAGCGACCGGCGGCACGGGTCGGCCCGCCGTCACCTCTCCCAAGAGTCCACCACCTAAAGCCACGCCGAAGCACGCGGGGTTCGCAGACGCGGAACCCATCGACGCATTTGACAAACCCTT